>JAUSKG010000007.1 GCA_030647005.1 bacterium | reverse complement strand
GGTGGGGACGATGGTGTTCACGGTCTGGTTGATTCTGTACTACGGCTCGTGGACTATTGCAGACTCGCTCGTGCGGGAGACGAACGTGCTCACGATTTCGTACGTGCGGTACTGGCTCCCTATCACCATCGTCCTCGCGCTCTGGGCAGCGGTCGGACTCCGATGGATTCTTGATCGCTGCATTGAACGGTGGCGCCCGTACATCGCGACGCTCGTGCTCCTGAGCATCGCGATCACATCATTTCGGGCCGTCGTCACTGATCCGGCCGAAGGACTCCTCCGCCAGCGCGCCGCACTCGCCGAGCATCGCACACGTGCTCGTTCCGTCATCGCGGTGACCGAGCCAAACGCGGTTATTGTCTCGCACCGCATGGACAAGGTCTTCTTCCCAGAGCGCGCGGTGGTGCATGCGATGGATCGTCCGCAGGACGATCCGGGGTTTGGCAAAAAACTCTACCAACTCATCGACCGCGTGCCGGTGTACTGGTACGTTGTTGGCATGGGCACCACATCCGAGTTTCTTCTCGTTCCAGAACGAACGGAGATGCCATTCGGCGAGAGCCTCTTTCGTCTGCCGTGGGAGCTATGATCGCACCCCGAAATATTCGGTGGGCCGTTTGGATCGTTGCGGTAGGATTTCTTTTGATTCTTGCACTGCGTGATCTTCAGCTTGACCGACGGTTCGATGTGGTCGCGCAGCTGGATCGGGCGACGCCGTATCTATCGTTTCTGGGGCCGCCGGTGCGCGTGGAGTTGTCGGCCGATCGTGTGAATGTCATCGGCGAGCCGGTGTACGTCAACCTCCGCATCCCGCGGTGGTTCCGGCGGGCAACGGTGGAGTTGCGGTATGAGAATCCGGGAGACATCCCGCTCAGGTTTGGGGTGCGGACGCATCCGACGCAGTGGGCGTTTCAGTTTCCTGAACCGGAGTTCCACCCCCTCGCGCTCCCCCTCCCGGAGGGAGGGGGAGAAAAAGAAAAAATATTTCCCCCCGTTCCACCGGGAGGGGGGGCGTGGGGGGGTGGGGAAATAGTGACCATGCGGATTCCGTTTGAGCTCCAGCGTGCGTGGCAGGTGGAGCGGAATGTGTATCGGTTCGTGCTCTCTGCGCCGGGTGCAAGTTCGGAGCAGCCGATCATCGTGCACGGGCTGCGCGTGATCGCGGAACGGGAGCCGGTGTGCCTCGCGGGTATTTGCCTATGAGATCAGTATTCGGTATTCAGTATTCAGTATTTTGGACACCGCTTACGGTAGTTGCACGTGAGCTGTTGCCGGTATTGCTTGTGCTGTATCCGCTCCTGCTTTTGCTCGACGATCTCGAGCCGGGGTTTGTGCGGAGTGTGGTGAATCCGCATTGGTTTTTGGTGGCGTTGATTGTGGTGGGGATCGTGGCGGGACGCGGCGCATCCTCCCCCTCGCGCACCCCCTCCACAGCGGTGGAAGGGGAGAAATTGAGAGCGGTACTCGCGATTGCCGTTGCGGTCGCTGTCGGCTTCTGGGTCTGGTGGCGGCTTCAGGCGGGGATGCTGGGGATCGTGGTCGCGCTCCTTGCGGCGATTGCTGTTGGAGCGGTCGTCCTTGCGGCCAGAACAACGGAGCCGTCCGACAATCCGTGAACGTCGCATTCAGCATTTTGCGTTCATCATTCAGCATTTCGTGTGCGTCTCTTCCTCACCGGTGCATCTGGACGACTTGGCGGTGCGATCCTGCGGCGGCTTGCGGGGGCGCATGACATCGTCGCGCCGACTCACGAGGCGCTCGACCTCACGGATGCTGCTGCGGTGCATGCGGCAGTAGATTCGGCGCGGCCGAATTGGATCATTCACACCGCGGCGTACAACAATGTTGATGAGACCGAGGGGGCGGGTGCGCGGCAAGCGTTCCTGGCGAACGCCTACGCACCGTCCATCCTCGCCAACGCGGCGATAGCGGTGGGGGCACGAACGCTCCATATCTCGACGGATTACGTTTTTGATGGGTTGAAGACCGAGGGGTACGTCGAAGACGACGAGCCGGCGCCGATCAGTGCGTACGGCATCTCGAAATACCTTGGCGAGCTCGCCATCCGCGCGCGAGATCCGCGTGCGGTGATCGTACGAACATCGCGTCTGTACGGTCCGCCTGCCACCTCTGCCAACGCGAAGCGAAGTTTCGTTGAGATCATTTTGGATCTCGCGACGAAATCCTCATCCTTCGCGATCAATCGTGAAGAGGTGTCGAGCCCGACACTCGTTGATGATCTCGCGGCGCACCTCGATACGCACGTGCTCCGCAATGCTGTCATCACACCGGGCATCTACCACATGGCCAATACGGGCGGCTGCACGTGGGAGGAATGGGCACGCGCGATCGTCGTCGCGAAGGGTCTCCACGCCACCGTAACACCACGCGATCCCGCCGAGCTCAAGCGCCCAGCGCGTCGCCCCGCGTACTCCGTGCTCCGATCCACAAAGCTCCCGCCGATGCGGGCGTGGGAGGAAGCGCTGCGGGGGTTTTTGCTGCATACGTGAACCCCGATTTCCTGGTTGACAATAGCAATGCTTCGATGTACGTTGATTGTTGGAGGTTCCTCATGGAAAAGAGAAGCATGGTTCCGGTCAAAAAGGGGACTGCGAGCGAACGGAATCGACGTCTCCTCCGAGAAGATTGCGCGCGGCGTCCCGGCGATCCTATTGCTTCGTTCTTCTACGTGCTCAGCGTGAGTCCGACCGTTCCTTCTCCAGCGCGCAAGCGCAGTGCTCGCAAGCACGTTCGTCGATCGGGTACATAACGACGATGATTCCCCGCTCTTTGGAGCGGGGAAGTGCATGTCTTCATATGTCGCTCCAGATTATCGCCACCGCCATTGACGGCGTTCGTGTCGAACTCCAGCCGCGCATCGGGAATGCGGATGGGGCGGTGTTGCATATGCTGCCGGGGGGGACGGGGAATCTGGATGCGCCGGGGGGGAAGATTTTGGATGTGTATGCGTTTACGACGCGGGGGAAGGGGAACGTGCGTGGGGGGCATTACCATCCGGTGCTCGATGAACTTTTCTTTACATTCACGGGGAGTGCGTTGTGGGTGTTGTCGGATGTTCGTCCTGACTCGCCGACGTATCGCGTGACCGCGGGTGTCATTGTGGGCGATGTGGCGCCTCAGGAGACGCACGGTATCCCGACGTATGTGCTAGCGGATGGTCCGCTTGCGCGTCTTCGCGTCCCGCATGGGGTCTACCATGCGCTCGTTCCGCTTACGGATGAGCGCGTGACGACGGTCGCGCTCGGCTCTACGCCGTACGACAAGGAGGATTATCGGTACCCGACGCTCGATGAAGTGCCAGGGGCGCGGGAGTTGCTTGGGAAGTTTGGGATACAAAAAGAGTAGTCATTGCGAGCCGCAGCGGTGAAGTGATGCGTAGCGTCATCCCGAGTCTGCACGGGGCGGCGAGGGACCCCCCACGCCATGCGCTTGTGCGAGGGGTGAGATTGCTTCGTCGTGTGACTCCTCGCAATGACGGCAACTTTTACCACCAGATGCACGCGTAGAGGATTTTCCACGTGATTGCCATGATCGGGTTTGCGATGCGGGTTATGAGGCCGCCGCTGGCGTCGCCTTCTTGGAAGAGGATGCGACCCTCAGCCCACCGGAGGAGCTTGCGGTCCCCGATGCGACGCTCGCGTTGCATGCGACGGCGGCGCTGCCATATCCACTGCCACGTGCTTCCGTGGAACATGAACCGCCATGCGCGGAGTTTCTCGCGCCACCAGCCGCTCCGCGTGCTCACGAGGAATGACCCGAGCTCCACCGCGAAGAATGGGAG
>JAUSKG010000006.1 GCA_030647005.1 bacterium | reverse complement strand
TTTTCCCTGGCAATGTGGGAGCGGGGGGATTCGGAGGGGGGACGTTCGGACATAATGGATCTTCTCTCTCCGCGGCTGGCGCGTGAGCGTCAAAGATTGTAGCGGAGGTCTTTAGACCTCCATCCGAGGGTGTGGGCGACTCGGGGACGGGAGGGGGTAAACCCCTCCCCTACGGGAATCGGAGTTTCACCGGCAATAACACTGCGTGTTCGGAATCCATCACCCCCCACCCCTATCACTGCGAGGCACGAGTCCCGAGGCAAGCTCGGGATTCCAGCTTGTTTCCATCTTACAACGTCGGAATCCGCGAGTGCCGTGGCAATCCCAGTCATCACCGGGACGGAGTGTTTTTGAGGGAGGCGAGAGTCAGTGCGCTCATGGCCGGGATTGCTTCGATCGCGGATTCCCTCGCAATGACACGGGTGGTGGCGGAAAACCAAAATCTCCACGAGGAGTCAGTACGTATACCACCACTCCCCATCGAATACGAAAAAGGAGGATAAAGCAACGGAACGCGGACCAGTGAAGGCATGTAACCAACGCTCGGAATTCTTACGCCCGAGTATCAAGTATACCACGAAAATGGCTCACGTTCTACTTTTTCAGACCACATCTCCCCTGGCGGAAGGGAGGGGAACGGGCGAAGCCCTACGGCCGCTGCGGGCGAGGCGTACAGCGCAACACTCCGTGCGTGATGCACGGAGTGTTGCTGCGGGCGACACAGTTAGAACTGTGGGCGCTCTTCGCGAGGACGGGCGACGTTCACCTTGAGGGAACGACCGTCGAGGTCCTTGCCGTCCCACATGTCGATCGCGGCCTGGGCATCGGCATCGTCCTCGTAAGAGACGAAACCGAAACCGCGGGAGCGGCCGGACATGCGATCCATGACGACCTCTGCTGACGTGAGCGAGGAGCCGGCCTGCTCGAAAGCGGCCTTGAGCTCATCATTGCCCGTCGAGTACGAGAGGTTTCCAATGTAGAGTTTGGTCATATGTATGGAGTTATGTGTAAGTAGGCCGACCTCGCCCCGTGTACTACGGGACCTCGCTTGACTTCCGAGCCGTCAAACCTGACGGACTACTCACGACAAACTCCACGGAGAAGCACTTGCGATTTTCCTACTGATCGATACCTGGCACCACCGAGTGCCGAAACTGCATCGAATACATACTATACCACAGTTTTGCTCCCGTGTCAAATACCCTCAAAAATGGCCCATTATTCGTACCGGAGCGCCTCGATGGGGGATTTTTTCGCGGCCTGGGATGCAGGGTAGAGACCAAAGACGATACCGACGGCTGCGGAGGTGATGAGGCCCACCACCGTGGCGCCTACCGGGAAGTGGTACGTCCACCCGGAGATGACGGTATGGGAGAGCACAAACGCGATCGCGGCGGCGAGCGTGGTGCCGAGGAGCACGCCGATCGCCCCGCCGATGGTCGTGAGCGCGATCGCCTCGACGAGGAACTGCTGCCGGATGTCGCGGCTCGTTGCGCCGAGCGCCTTACGGAGGCCAATCTCGCGCGTCCGCTCGGTGACGGCGACGAGCATGATGTTCATGATGCCGATACCGCCGACGACAAGCGCGATCGCCGCAATCGCCGTGAGGAGTGCCGTGAGCGCGGTGCCGATGATACCGATACGCGCAATGATGTCCTCCTGCGTCATCACATGAAAATCGTCCTTGCTCGGATCCATGATACCGTGCTGCTCGCGCAACGTGAGCTCGATATCGCGCTTCACGCGCGCGAGGTCCGCGCCACGACGCGCCGTCATTGCAATCATGTGAAAGTAATCAATGCCGAGAAGGTACTTCTGCACGGTTGTATGCGGGATGACGACGAGTTCATCGTATGGAATAAACGCAGCTTGTCCCTTGGGCGGCATCGTCCCGATGACACGGAACTTACGTCCCTTGATCTGTACCGTCGCGCCAATCGGATCGCTATCGCCGAACAGCTCTGTGCGTACCTTGTCACCGATGAGCGCGACGTGCGCACGGCGGGCGACGTCATCTTCGGTGATCGGCGTACCGAATGCGAGCCGAATATCGAACACCTCCATGAAGTGCTCATCATGGCCGTGCACCTGCGCGCGGTACGTCTCGTTGCCGTACGATACCGGAGCGATCTGGACGACAGACGGCGAAACGTACACGGCATCAGGAACGTTCGCGAGACGGCGCAGTGCGACCACATCACGCACGGTGAGCGAGTCGGTGAATGCTTCGACGAAATCCGCGGGACCGCGCGGCTCGCGGCCGGGTTCAATGAAGACGATCTGCGATCCAAGGCCGCTCACCTGATCGAGAATGAGATTCTGCGCACCACGACCAACGGCGGTCACGAGCATGATCGCGGCAATGCCGATCACGATGCCGAGAATCGTGAGCATCGTTCGACTCTTCGTGCGCAGAAGGGCGCGAAACGCCGTGCGAACAGTGTGATGAAGACGGAGAGCGGTCATAGGGATATCACCGCGTGAAGTCCCTGGCGCGACGGCGATGCACAACGAGCGTGTCTGATTCGATGCGGCCGTCGCGCAGACGAATGATGCGCTGCGCGTGCTCGGCGGTCGTCTGCTCGTGCGTGATGAGGATGACCGTGCGTCCATCGGCGTGCGCGTGCTCGAGAAGCTCCATCACCTGCTTGCCGGACGCGCTGTCGAGGTTCCCCGTCGGCTCATCCGCAAAGACAATCTGCGGGTCGCGCGCGAGCGCGCGTGCGACGGCGACGCGCTGCTGCTCACCGCCGGAGAGCTGCGCACGGGTGTGATCGGTGCGGTGTGTGAGGCCCACGCGGGCGATGGCACGCTCGACGAGCGCGGGCCATTCCCGCTCCGGCACGTCGGAGTAGAGGAGTGGGAGTTGGACGTTCTCGCGCACGGTCGCACGCGCGAGAAGGTTGAATTGCTGGAAGATGAACCCGATGCGTTCGTTGCGAATCTTCGCCATCGCATCGTCCTGTCGCGTCGCGACGGGAACCCCGTCAAGGATGTATGCGCCCGATGTCGGACGATCGAGGAGCCCGAGGAGGTGGAGAAGCGTGGACTTCCCGGAGCCCGATGGCCCCATAACCGCGACGTACTCGCCGCGTTCGATGACGAGCGAGATTCCGCGGAGCGCGTGCGTCGCCGTCTCCCCATCCCCGTACGTTTTCGTGAGCTGGTCAATGGCGATGAGCGGCATACGCTCACTCCGACCGAACCACAATGTCGCCCTCGACCAATCCCTCGAGAATCTCTGCGTACCCATCTGATCCACGCAGGCCAACAACCACCGGCGTGTCAGTGGAAACTCCGTCACGAAGCACGCGCACCGTCGGTGTTCCGTTGCGCCGCTCGATTGCGCGGAGGGGGATTGCGAGGACACCATTGTGCCGATCAATCGCAATCGTCACATCCGCAGTCATTCCCGATCGGATGCGTGCATCTTCTGTAGCGAAAACGAGCGTCGTCCCATACGTCGCGACACCTTCAACCATGGTGGCGGCGGGATCCATCGCGGCAACCGTCGCCGGAAAGACGTGCTCCGCGCCGTACGCATCGAGTGTGACGATTGCGAGCTGCCCCACGGAGAGTCCTGCGATATCCACCTCCGGAATGTTCGCATCAATCTCGAACGCGGCATCCGCAATGAGCGTCGTGAGCGACGTCCCTGCTGTTGCGATCGTGCCTACACGCGCGTCCTGGAGCGTGACCATGCCGGAAAACGGTGCACGGAGCACGGTCTTCGCGAGGTCCGCATCCGTCTGCGCGACCTGCGCCTCCGCCTTCGCGAGGAGTGCCTCCTGCGCGGCGATCTGCTCCGTCGTCGCACCGGCGCGTGTGAGCTGGAGCGTGGCCTCCGCGGCGTTGAGCGTATTCCGCGCGATCGTCACATCGGCCTGCGCCGCGGCGATGGCCTGCGACTGCGCGACGCGCTGCACCGCAATCGCCTGAATCTCATCACCCACCGCCGCCCGCGCGGCGTCCGTATTCGTCCGTGCGGTCGCGAGGTTCGTCTTGTATGTGTTGATCGTCGCCTGGCTGAGGGTACTCGATGCATTGAGCGTCGCGGAGACGTGCTCGAGGAAGACGCGGACCGTATTGAGGTCGGTGCTCATCGTCGCGAGAAACGCGTCGAGCTCGGACGTGCTCACCGCATCTACGGTTGCGATGCGCGCGGGCCACACCGCGAGTGCCTCTTCCACCGCGCGGCGATCGCGCTCTGCGTCAATCTCAGCTTGGAGGTCTGTCGTTCGGAATGCAAGCTGCGGATTGGTCGTTGCATCATTCGTGAAGAGCTCATCGAGCTGCTTACGAACTGCATCATCGGCCTTCGTGTTCGCATCGCGCAGCACGTTGCTCGCGTCGTCATAGTGCGCGGAGAGATCGGCGCTCGCCTTCGCGATGACGTGCGTGTGCTGCGTCTCCGCATCAACGAGCGAGCGCTGCGCGTTCTCGCGGTCCGTCTCCTCAACGTGCACCTCCTCCACGCGTGTTCCGATGCGGAGCTCCGCGAGCTTCGCGCGTTCGACGGCAACCGCGGCCTGGTGCTGCGCGCGTGTTGCGAGGAGATCGGCTTGATCGAGCGTCACGAGGACCGCGCCGGCGGTCACGCGGTCACCCACGTCCGCTTGCACGCGCGCGATACGCCCGCCGCGCTCGAACGCGAGCACGACTTCCTCCGCAGCGGTCACCGTCCCCACGACGGCGACCTCGTGCACGATGTCCCGTGTACCCACGACGATCGCATCGTATGTCGGCGACCGGCCCGTGCGCTTCGCGACCATAACCCAGAGGCCACCCCCGAGCACGAGGATGGCGGTGACGATAACCCAGGGACGGCGGAAGAATGTCATACGATCTTTTTTACTACGGCTGCACGGCGTCCAGTGCCTCGAGTTGCTCCTGGAGATCGAGGACGTTCGTGAGACCACCGCTCGAGCCACCGAACGCTGCAATCATCCGCGGAAGCGTGAAGAACAAACCGAGGAGCGGAAGCACGATGACGATAATGGTGAGCGCGAGGCGGATGTACGCCGCCCTGCGCATGCGGTCAATGGATCGCTGGAGCGCGCTGACCTGCTCGGTGAGTGCGTCGAGGCGTCCGAGGACCGTGCGATCCTGCGCGTCCGCGCTGCTCGTCGGGGGGAGGGGGTGGGTCATACGATGCAAATGGTACGCACGACGGAAACGCTCACCGGAGCAACCCGCTGAGCGCGAACCGGACGATCGTGAGAACAATGCTCAGGAGCACCGCCCACCAGAACCCTGCGACCGCAAACCCGGGGACGATGGCCGCGACGAGGAGAATGAGGAGCGCGTTGATGACGAACGCGAACAGCCCGAGCGAGAGCACGGTCACCGGCAATGTGAGGATGAGGAGCAGCGGCCGCACGAAGGCGTTGACGATGCCGAGGATGAGCGCGGCAACGGCTGCAGCGGGCACGCCGGAGACGGAAACACCTGGCAGCACGTACGCCGCAATACCGACGGACAGCGCGTAGACCGCCCATTGGAGTAGGAATGTCATAGACAAATAGTGTACCATGGAACTCTATGACCATCACCTCCTACGGTGCCGCCGGGGGCGTCACCGGCTCCAAGCACCTCATCGCGACGGGTCGCGCGACCGTTCTCCTCGACTGCGGCATCTTCCAGGGCCCGGGGTCGCAGGGACGCAACCGCGACATCCCGTTCCCGCCCACATCGGTGGACGCGGTTGTCATCTCCCACGCGCACACCGACCACACGGCGATGCTGCCGGTGCTCGTGCGCGAAGGGTTCGCCGGACGGGTGTTCGCCACCGCCGCAACGCGCGACGTCATGCGGCACATCCTCACCGATTCCGCGATGATCGCGATGGAGGATGCCGCGTACAAACGGCGCCACGCGATCGGCGATGCCGAGGATTGGGAACCGACGATGACACCACGGGACGTCACGCGCGCCATGGAGCGCGTGGATGTGCTCCCCTACGCGCGGGACAATGATGCGTGGCACGAAATCGCCGACGGTGTCACGCTCAAATTCTACGACGCGGGGCACATCTTGGGATCGAGCGTCATCGTCCTCCGACTCCGTGGAGATGATGGGGAGCGCACGCTCTGCTTCTCCGGCGACCTCGGCGCGCGGCACGTGCCAATCCTCCGCGATCCGGAGGTACCGCGCGAACCGTGCACCACCCTCCTCTGCGAGACGACGTACGGAGATCAGGCCCATCCGTCGTTCGATGGGGCGATCGATGCGCTCGCGGATGCCGTGACCCGTGGCGTGGCGCGCGGGGCCAAGATCATCGTCCCCGCCTTCTCGCTCGGCCGCACCCAGCTCCTCGTCTACCTCCTCCATAAACTCGTGAATGCCGGTCGCATCCCCTCCGTGCCCATCGTCATTGACTCGCCGCTCGCGACGGAGCTCACGGAGGTCTTCGAGCAGTACCGCGACACCTTCGACGCGCAGTCACGGGAGGACTTCCCGAGCACGTCCACCAGTCCCCTCACCTTCCACGAACTCCGCTCGACGCACTCCATCGAGGAATCCAAAGCGCTCAACGACGTCGCGGGGCCCATCGTCATCATCTCGGCCTCGGGCATGATGACGAACGGCCGTATCGTCCACCACCTGCGCCACAACATCGCGGACGCGACCGCGATGATCCTCATCACCGGCTACCAAGCGGAGGGCACCACGGGCCGCGCGATCCTCGATGGCGCTCCGCAGGTGGAGCTCCATGGCGAGACGTACCCCGTGCGCGCCGAGGTCGTGCACTTTGAGGCATTCTCCGCGCACGCGGACCAGGGACAGCTCCTCGCGTGGGCGGGTGCGATTCCAGGCATTCGCCACGCAATCCTCGTCCACGGCGAGCAGACGCCGCGCTCCACATTCGCCAACGTGCTCGCAGCAGCACACCCGGACTGGCGCATCGACGCGCCCGGGGAAGGCGACACGCTCCCCCTCTGACCTACGCTTGACAAAACAACGCGGTCCGTGAGAACCTCAATGGGAGAATCTTCCTTGGAGGAACCCATGCACGTGCTCATATTGTTCTACGATGCTGTCATGTGTGCGGTGGTAGCTGTCATGTGTGCGATGGTATACGTAGTCGTCTCCCTCGTACTCCTGCTGCTCGGCGCGGTCATTTCATCCCAAGTAGAAGCACTTCGTGGCGAGCCACGTGTCACGCAGTGGTGGTCGCCGCGCGCGCTGGACTATTCGTGGAAACACTATGGCCACACTGGCGTCATCGCCATAACGCCGCTGCTCTTTCCGCTCTTGCTCATCGAGGCACTCATCACCCTGGCGACGCCGCGCCGTGCGGCGAACCTTCCGTGAAACACATCAAAACGCTCTCCCGTTAGCGGGAGAGCGTTTTCCATTGTCCTGTGGGGAGATCGTCTGGCAGGGTAATGTCGCCGATACGGATGCGGATGAGGCGTGCGACGCCGATGCCGGAGGATGCGCAGAGCGATCGCACCTCGCGCTTCGCGCCTTCGTGGACCACCACGTGGATCGCCCCCTGCACCGTTGTCACGCGCACCGGCTTCACGCGTCGTCGTCCGGTCACCAGTGCGCCGCGACGCAACGAGGCGAGCTGCCCGTACGTGGGACGTGCGGTCGGATGCACCACGTATTCCTTCTCCACACGATTGCGCGGGTGTGTCAGACGTTCAATGAACGCGCCGTCATCGGAGAGGAGGAGCAATCCCTCGGAGTCCCGATCCAACCGTCCCGCATAGTGCAGCGCGTGGAGGTGCTTCGGGAGGAGATCGTAGACTGTCTTGCGCCCGCGCTCATCGGAGCGTGTCGTCACATATCCCACGGGCTTGTGGAGGATGATGGTGGTCTGTTGATTCGGGATGTTCACGAGCTTCCCCGTCATGCGCACCTCATCGTGCTCGGGGTCCACGGACATCCCGACGGTCGCGCGTACGCCGTTCACGGTCACGCGGCCCGCCGCAATGAGCTCCTCAGCTTTCCGCCGAGAAGCGACACCCGCTGCGCTGAGGAATTTTTGGAGTCGTATCGCCATAGCGGGACGTCAAGCCCGCTCGGCGTACTCGCCGGTTTCCGTATTGAGGATGATGCGCTCGCCCTGCTTGATGAACATCGGGACGCGCGTCTTCATGCCCGTCTCGAGCGTCACCTCCTTTGTCACGTTGCCGGACGCGGTATCGCCCTTCGCCGCATCGAACGCCTCGGTCACCTCGAGTGTCACCTTCTTGGGGAGCTCGATGGAGAGCGGCTGGCCCTCGTACATGATGACGTGCACCTCGAGTCCCTCCGTGAGGTAGCCCGCGTCGTCGCCCACCATGTCACGCGGCACGATGACCTGCTCGAACGTCTCGCCGTGCATGAACGCGAAGCCAGTCGGATCCGAGTAGAGGAACTGCACCTTTGGTCGGTCCACCTCCACGAATTCCACCTGCTCGGACGACTTCATCGTCTGCTCGATCATCTTGCCCGTCGCGATGTCCTTCAGCCGCACGCGCACGAACGATGACCCCTTGCCGGGGTTCACGTGCTGGAAGTAGGTCACGACGGAGAGCCCGCCCTTGAACTTCATGACCTTCCCTCTCGAGATGTCATTGATGGAGGCCATACGATGCGGTGCACGAGTGATGCGCGTCCTGCGACGCGGGTGGTACAGAAAGCAGCGTAGCGCACAGGCGGGACACTCGTCAACCGCTCCAGAGCTCGCTCGCCGGAAGCCAGCGAACCGCATCAATGGACGGTGCGCCGGTGAGGAGCATGACGATACGATCTACACCCACCGCCATGCCTGCGACCGGTGGTATCGTATCGAGTGCCGCAAGGAACGCTTCATCGATGGGATGGGGGGTGCGGCCCATAGCGCGTCGCTGTGCACGGTCACATACAAACCGCGCGCGCTGCTCGACGCTGTCCGTGAGCTCCGTGAAACCGTTCGCGAGTTCCAGGCCCCCGCTGTAGAGCTCCACGCGCTCGGCCCACCGTGGATCATCGCCCCGCGTCTTCGCGAGCGCGGCCATCTGCATTGGCCAATCGTACACGAACGTGGGCCGCTCGCGGCCGAGTTGGGGTTCGATGTCCGTGAGGAAGATGCGGAAGAAGCAGTCATCAAATGTATCGTCGTCCACGACCGTGTACCCGCGCGCGCGGCACGCCGCTGCCATGACATCGCGGTGGAGGAGTGCGGCGAGATCAAGGTTCGCGTACCGCTCCCACGCGGCGCGCATCGTGAGACGCTCCCATGGTGCTGCGAGGTGTGGCGCGGGCTGCGGTGCGCAGAGCGCGCGGACGAGATCCTCGCACGTATCCATGAGCGCGTGGTAATCCTTCCCGAGTTCGTAGAACTCGAGCATCGTGAACTCGGGATTGTGCTGCCCGCCCCACGGCTCACCGTCGCGAAACACGGGGCCGATCTCAAAGCATCCTGCAACCGCTGGCTGGAGGTCGGCGACTGCGCCAAGGATCTTCTTGATGCTGAACTCCGGACTCATGCGGAGGAACCCCTCGTGCGGGTTGCCGCGGTGGTCACGGAGTACCGTCGTGAGCGGTTCGAGCTCCGGCTCCTGCGATGGATGCGCGAGGAGCACGGGGGTCTCCACCTCCAGCAGCCCGCGCAACCAGAAAAACTCTCGTATCCCCCGAAGGATTCGGGCGCGGGTGGCGAGTGTTGTAATGTTTGTCATACGCTATGAACATCCGACGCTGGACTACAGCATCGGATGTTCATCATCGCTGTACCGATAATTAGCGCTGCTCCGGAATGTACGGCATGAGCGCCATCTGGCGCGCACGTTTGATGGCGGTGGCGAGGCGGCGTTGGTGCTTGGAGCAGACGCCGGAGCGACGGCGGGGAGCAATCTTCTTGTAGGAGGACACGAATCGTCCGAGGAGCTGCGTGTCCTTGTAATCCGGTTCCGCAACGTGGTGCACGCAGAAAAAGCAATGCTGCTGGGCGGGCTTCGTCGGGCGGCGGCTTGGCCCACGCGATTCACCGGTTCGTCGTTTGAATGCCATAGGGTGATCTAGAACGGAATCTCTTCCACCTTAATCTCGTCTCGTGCTTCGTCGTGAGCGGGCGCAACGTGCTCCGCGGCCATGGGCGGCGCTGCAGGAGCGTGCTTGTTGAACTGCTGGGTTCCACCGCCCGGCGCGCGGTCGAGCATGATCATGTTCTCCGCGACAACCTCCGTGCGGTTGCGCTTCACGCCGTCCTGACCCTCCCACTCGCGCGTCTTCAGCCGACCCTCGACGTACACCTTGCGACCACGCCCGAGGTACTGCGTGCAGATGTCGGCGAGCTTCCCGAATGCGACGACATTGTGGAACTCCACCTCCTCCTGCCGCTCCCCGGACTGCTGGTTCGTCCAGTAGCGATTCGTCGCAACGCCGAACGTGCAGATGGTCGTCCCACCGGCGGTCGCGCGCGACTCCGGGTCCTTCGTGAGGTTCCCGATGACCATAACCTTGTTGAGCGTCATACGAGCTGCGGGCTGACAGCTCCAAGTGGCAAGCGTCTTTGCTTGTGACTTGTGGCTGTCGGCTCGGGACTTACTTACACCATGTCCTTCCCGAGGATCTCCTCGAGCTTCGCGTCGAGGTTCTCGATGGATTCAGGTTGCGCGTTCGCAGATGCCGTCGCGGTCGGCTGCTGTGCCGCGGACCGCTTGACTGCGGCCGCGCGATCGCGCTCTTCGAGCGCACGCTCCATCGCCTCCACCTCTGCGCCAATCGCGCGTACCTTCGCGCGCTTCAGCGTAATCATCGAGCGGAGGATGCGCGGCTCGAGTGACAGCTCACGCGCAATCGCGGCAACGCCCGTCGTCGGCGCGGTGAACTCCACGAGATCGTACTCACCTGCGGTGTGTGGGCCGATGGGGTACGCGAGGCGCTGGCGCGCAAACTCGCGCGTCGCCATGATCGTCCCGCCTGCGGCGGCGATGTGCCCCGAGATGATGCGGTGTACTTCCTCGCGTGCATCGCCGCTCTCCGTGAGCGGAATAAGGGAGAGGAGCTCGTACACCTGCATGTGTACGGCTCGCTCCAGGGTCGGTTCTTCGTCCATAACGTATTGGTGGCAGACGAGGAGGCGGATCGTCGCCGATCCTACCCCATGGCCGATTTTCCAAGGAAAATCGCCCGTCTCCCGCTCATGAATGACTGCGGATACGATACCACTGCGCCCACGAATAGGCAAGCCGCTGTCCAGTACTGCGCGGGGTGCCACTGACACCAGTAGTGTACCGTGTGAGATTTCTCGCTCGCGGAATCGCTCGAAATGACAGAGGGAGTGGTGTATGCGTTTCCTCCAAACGTGTCATTTCGAACGGAGCGCAGCGAAGAGAGAAATCTCACCAGACCTCCTTTTGTCATTGCGAGGCACGAGTCCCCGAGTGCCGTGGCAATCCCGGTCATCACCGGGACGGAGCGTTTTTTCAGGGAGGCGAGAGCTGGTGCGCGCGTGGCCGGGATTGCTTCGCTCGCGGACTCCCTCGCAATGACACGGTGGTTGGCGGAAAAGTAAAAGTAAAATGCAAAAGTAAAATGTAGGGGTCATCGAGAGGCGCGCAGACGACCGCTCCCATACGCATACCCAGGGCGATCGCGATCCAGGTCCAACCCATCAGCGCTCCAGCCCGCATCCACAGACGGCC
>JAUSKG010000005.1 GCA_030647005.1 bacterium | reverse complement strand
CGTACTCGCCAGTGCGTGGGGCTTTCTCCGAGCGTACGATTCAGTTTCGCTTCACCACGCACGCGGAGCGTGCGAAGTCATTACCTCACTTTGTTTTGGAAATAGGTGCGAGTTTGGTACAATACAGACACCAAAACCACCCCGATGAACATCGGGGTGGTTTTGGTTGTGGACGCGCGGCGTGTGTTTTGCGTGCTACGATGGAGTCCTACTCTCAAATGTCTATCCTATGCCCAAGCGTGCAGCGCGAGCGTCGGCTAAATCGCCGTTCCTCAACGGTGATCTCTCGGAGGTGCGCGGTACGGATTTCCGTAACACGGCGCAGTGGCGGATCTTCCGCATCATGGCGGAGTTCATTGACGGAACACAATTCTTGTTCGATCTCAAGCGCGAGGTGACGTTCTTTGGCTCTGCGCGTCTCGCGCCGTCGCATCGGTGGTATCGGGAGGCGCGGAAGCTCGGTGCCATGCTGGGCAAGGCCGGTTTCACCATTGTCACCGGTGGAGGGCCAGGCATCATGGAGGCAGCGAACCGCGGCGCGCATGAGACGGGTGCGGAGTCCGTCGGGATCAACATTCAGCTCCCGCACGAGCAGCGGACGAATAAGTGGGTGAAGAAGTCCATGGCGTTCCACTACTTCTTCACGCGTAAGTTCGTGCTCTCCGTGTCTGCGCAGGCGTACATCTTCTTCCCTGGCGGGTTTGGCACGCTCGATGAGATGGTTGAGATGGCCACGCTCATCCAGACGAAGAAGGTGCCGCGCGTGCCGATCGTGCTCGTGGGGAGGGAGTACTGGTCGGGATTGCATGACTGGATGCGCACACACATGCTCTCCAAGGGCATGGAGACGATTGAGTCGCAAGACCTCGATCTCATGCAGATCGTAGACACCGCCGAGGAGGCCTTCGCGATTGTGAAGAAGACGAAGGAGCGGGCGTACTTTTAAACCACAGGGGGTTTCGACACCCCCCCGTGCGACCCCCAGTGCTTCGCAACGGGCGAAGCCCGATTGCTTCGCACGGGAGGGGGAATGTAAAGGAGGAGCCCCTGCCAGCGTGGCGGGGGTTCTTCGTGTGTGTGTTCGTTCGAGACAGGGATGCTACATGCGTCCCCTCACAACGTCAAGGACGTGGGCTTCTGCCTGCGCGAGCGGTTGCGCAGGGAGGGTTGCCGTTGCGCGTGCGGCAGCGCCGGTTCCGCCGATGGGGCGGAGGAGTGCGGCAACATCGAAGCGGCCGGACGGTGCGTAGGCGCGTACCGTGATCGTGCGATCCGGTTGCTCGCAGAGGAGGAGGATGACTCGCGCGTCCGGCGCGTTCGCGAGGAGGTCGTCCACGATGGCGTCGAGGTCCGCATCGTGTGCACCCACGGTGAGCACGTCGTGTTGCGAGAGGATGCTCCACACGAGGCCGCGCTCGCGATCGGTGCGTAGTCGCGTGAGTGCACGGCCCCAGAGCTGGAGCTCGGGGATAGATTTCGTTTGGAAGAGCCGCGCGACGACTTCCTCGCGCCGCGCCCCGCACTCGAGGAGGTACGACACCGTCGTGAAGGTCTGGGCGCCCATGCGCGGTGTGCGGAAGCTCCGCGTCTTGACGAGGATGCCCGTGAGGAAGCAGGTTGCCACGTCCGCATCCATGGGCTGTCCGAGCTCGCGGAGGAGCGCAGCGGCCACCTCGCCGCACGCGCTCGCTGTCACGTCAATGCAGTGGATTTGCCCGTAGCGTTCGTGGTCCGGCGCGTGGTCAATGGCGATGATTGGCGTCCCCTGGAAGCGTTCGGGGTTGCGCGTGTAGAGCGCGCCGAGCGATGCGAGGTCCGGGCTGTCCACGGCGATGATGAGGTCGTAGGAGGATTGCTCGATGGCGGAGGCGATGTGCTCGCGCTGGAGCGCCGTGCCGCCGGTCGTGAGCTCGATCTCCACCGCGCCGTCCCGCACGCGGTGGCGGAGGTCGCTCGCGTGCGGGTCGTCGCACGGGATGCGGATGCGCACCTTCTGCTCGCACCGCGCCTCGCGCTGCACGCGGTCAACGCCCGGGAGGAACCCGTACCGCAGGGCGTGGCCGGGCGTGAAGCCGCTCGACACGACATCAATTTGATGTCCCGGTCGCTGCCGCTCCAGCGCGAGTGCCAGACCGAGTGCCGTCGCCACGCCGTCCGCGCTCGCGCTTTCCGGAAAGCAGACGAGCGTGTGGTTGGAGCGCGTGATCGCCGCGAGAGCTTGCTGGGAGACGGAGAGTGCCATGAATCGTTTTTGAGCGACGATCGGAACATTATCCTGATAAGCTATCAACAGTACATCGTGCGTGCGGTCGCGTCAATATTTCCATGTGGTGGGATGTCAGGCATCGTTGACAATGTGATCGTTTGCTCTCCATCTGCTACGATGGTTCTACCTATGGAAAATGATTTCCCGACACGCTACGATCCGTCCGGTGAGGCGGAACTCTATCGCACATGGGAGGACGCGGGGCACTTCAAGCCGTCCGAGATCGCTCGGACCGGTGAGGTGTTCAGCATGGTGCTTCCGCCGCCGAACGCGACCGGTACGTTGCACGTGGGGCACGCGGTCATGCTGGCGATCGAAGACATGATGGTGCGGTACCATCGCATGCGCGGTGATCGGACGGTGTGGATCCCCGGGACCGATCACGCGGCGATTGCGACGCAGCACGTCGTGGAGAAGAAACTGAAGAAGGAGAACGTCCAGGGCCGCCGCACGCGCCACGAGTTGGGGCGCGAGGCGTTCCTGCGCGAGGTGGAGGCGTTCGTCGCCGCTTCGCAGCATCGCATCATCGAGCAGTCCAAAGCCATGGGTGCATCGCTCGATTGGTCGCGCCTCGCGTACACGCTCGACGCACCGCGCTCGCTCGCCGTGCGGACGATGTTCACGAACATGTACGATGCGGGCGTGCTCTACCGCGGCAACCGCATCGTCAACTGGTGTCCCCGCTGCAAATCCACGCTCGCGGATGACGAGGTGGAGTATCGGGAGGAGCACACGCCGTTCTACTACTTCCATTATGGTCCGGTCGTCATCGGCACGGCGCGCCCGGAGACGAAGTTTCAGGACAAGACGCTCGTTGTGCATCCCAACGATGAGCGTTACGCCCACATCGTTGGTACGACGTTTGCGGTGCCGTGGATCGAGGACGAGCCGCTCACCGCGAACGTCATTGCCGATCCGGTCATTGATCGTTCGTTTGGGACCGGCGCAATGACGATTACACCCGCGCATAGTTTCGAGGACTTCGAGCTCGCACGGCAGCACGGTCTCCCGATTGTCACGATTATTGACGAGGACGGCAACCTCACGGGAGCCGCAGGGATGTTTGTTGGTCGTAATGCACGCGAGGCGCGCGCGGACATCGTCGCAATTCTCCAACGGAAGGGACTCGTGGAGCGTATTGATGAGCACTACACGCACAACCTCTCCGTCTGCTATCGCTGCGAGACACCGGTGGAGCCGCTCCCGAAGCTCCAGTGGTTCGTGGATGTCAATAAGCAGTTTCGACCCCGCGCGTCTTCGCAGACGAGCGTCTCTCCTCCCTCGTCATCTCGAGCGAGCGAAGCGAGTCGAGAGATCTCTCCGAGTGCAGCAGATGAGATTTCTCCGCTTCGCTCGCAGACGAGCTCCGGTCGAAATGACGAGGAATTGGTTTCCCTCAAGGACCTCGCGCTCGAGGCCGTGCGTTCCGGTGCCATCGAGATCATCCCCGAGCGATTCACCAAAGAGTACTTCCACTGGATGGAGAACCTCCGCGACTGGTGCATCTCACGTCAGATTTGGTTTGGGCATCGAATTCCGGCGTGGTACCACGAACCGAAGTGCGTTCCGAAGCACGGCCATGAGGGTGACGTGCAGCAATGTAAGGAGTTGGTCGTATCGGTAGAAAAGCCCGAGTGCGAATTTTGTGATGCGGAATACGAGCAAGACCCGGACACCCTCGACACGTGGTTTTCGGCCGGCACGTGGACGTTTTCGACGTTGGGATGGCCGGAGCAGACGGAAGACCTCAAGACCTTCCATCCGACATCCGTTCTCGAGACCGGCTACGATATTCTGTTTTTCTGGGTGGCACGCATGATCCTCATGACGGAGTTCGCATTGAGTACGGTGCCGTTCAAGCAGGTGTACCTGCATGGCCTGGTGCGCGATGCAAAGGGACGGAAGATGTCGAAGTCGCTCGGGAATGTCATTGATCCGCTCGATATGACCGAGAAGTACGGCGCGGATGCGGTGCGCCTCGCGCTGTTCATCGGTACGTCGCCTGGTGCGGATTCCAAGCTCGATGAGCAGAAGATCGCGGGCTACGCGAAGTTCATCACGAAGGTGTGGAACATCGCGCGGTATGTCGCGATGCAGACGAGCGAAGTGTCGTCCGCATCCTCTCCCTCCGTCATTTCGAGGTCCTCCGAGAAATCTCACACGTCGCACACGATTGCGGCGGATGGTGAAGGCGTACCGGGGATTGCGGATGCCTGGATCCTCACGAGGCGGAACACGCTCATCCAAGATGTCACACGCTTCTACGAGCAGCACGAGTACTCAAAGGCCGCGCAGGAGGTCTACGATTTCGCGTGGCATGTCTTTGCAGATTGGTACGTGGAGGCGAGCAAGGCCACGAGGATTCAGCTCGCGACGCTCACGGAGACGCTCGAGGTGGTGTTGAAGCTCCTCCATCCGGCGATGCCGTTTGTGACAGAGACGCTGTGGCGGCGCCTTGGACACGATGACATGCTCATCGCCGCGCCGTGGCCGGAGGGAGACGCGGAGCGGGGGGCGCAGGACGCGGAGCAGGCAGTGACCTTCGAGCTTGTCCGCGAACTCGTGTCCGCCATCCGTCAGTTCCGCAGCGACGCGGGGATCCCGCCGAAGGATCTCGTCGCGGTGACGCTTGTGCCTGGGAGTGGGGAGGAGCGTGCACGGTGCGCGCACGCGGAAGTGCAGGAGCTCGTGCGTCACTTCGGGCGGGCGGCGCAGGTGACCATCGCGGAGGCGCAGGACGGCGCGCCGAGCGCGACGGTGCGCGGGACGACGGTGACGGTTCGTGCCTATGTCCCATGAGGAGGATCAGTGGCCGCGGAAGATGCGGTGGGCGGTCGCGGCACTCGTTGCCTCGATGACACTCGCCACTGCGACGCCGCTCACGCAGAATGCGAACCTCCGCGCGGGTGTCGTGCGGTCGTTCCGGCAGTTCGTGTACGATCACCAGCTCAAGCCCGCGCCGTACCGCGCGCTCGCCATCGCGTTCGACGCGCAGGACCACGCGCTCACGTGCGAGGTTGCCGTGCTCAAAATGGTTCTCGCGTACCGTGGCATCGCGGTGACGGAGGACGAGCTCCTCGAGCGCGTCGGGTACGATCCGACACCGAGCACCTGGGCGAATGGGATACGCACGTGGGGTGACCCCGACGAAGCGTTCGTCGGCGCACGGGACGGCATCATGGGCGAAACGGGCTACGGCGTGCACGCAGGCCCCATCGGCCGCGTCGCCGGAACGTACCGTCGCGCCGAGGTCATCGAAGGCGGCACCGCAGCCACGCTCGTCACGGCACTGAGTGGCGGTAACCCCGTCATTATCTGGGGGGTCAACGGCCGCGGCCGCGATCTCACCTGGCGTACGCTCTCCGGCCGCATCGTGCACGCCGTTGATGGCGAGCACACGCGCGTCGTGGTGGGGTACACTGGAAGTTCCGATGCGGTAGAGGGTTTCCACGTCATGGATCCCATCTACGGCGAACAGTACTGGGAGCTCGACGAGTTTTTGGAGAACTGGGAGCAGCTCGGGCGGCAGGGGGTGATCGTGTACTAAACGCAGAACGATGTATGCAGAACTGAAGGAACAAATCGTTTTTATGCCGTTGTTTCGAGCAGAGTGCACTGACTACGCAATGTCACCCGCTTCGTAACAATGTTTCGTGTGAGATTTCTCCCGTTGGTCGAAATGACACCACCCCTCGTGTCATTTCGAATGGAGCGTAGCGGAGTGAGAAATCTCACACGGTACATTACGGGCAAGGGCTCAGTGTATGGAGGAGCGCGCATACTACGTCTACATCATGATGAACAAGTGGCGGACCGTTTCGTATATTGGTATGACGAATGATCTCGCGCGTCGTGTCATCGAACATCGGGAGGGCATCGTGGACGGTTTCACGAAACGCTACCGGTGCCACGATCTCGTGTACTATGAATGTTGTAACGAGGTCATGGGAGCACTGTCGCGTGAGAAAGAGCTCAAGAAGTGGAGCCGCATGAAGAAATGGGCACTCATCAAGCAACAGAATCCTGATTTGCGTGACCTTTCGCTAGAGTGTTTCGTGTGAGATTTCTCCCTTCGGTCGAAATGACACCATCCTGTCATTTCGAACGGAGCGTAGCGGAGTGAGAAATCTCATACGGTGCAATCATTGAACGATGTATGCAGTCAAAACAAGACAGCGCAGCTATCAACGAGCTTCTCACCCGAGGCGTGGATACGGTGTACCCGAGTGCGGATGCGCTGCAGGAGGTGCTGGAATCGGGGAAGAAGCTGCGCATCTACAATGGTATTGATCCGACGGCGGACACGCTGCACATCGGGCACCTCACGGTGTTGCAGAAGTTGCGACAGTTCCAGGATCTCGGACACGAGGTCATCATGCTCATCGGGGACTTCACGGGCATGATCGGCGATCCGACGGGCAAGTCCAAGACGCGCGTGCAGCTCACGCGTGCGCAGGTGCGCGCGAACGCGAAGCGATACAAGGAGCAGGCGGGTGCCGTGCTCGCGCGCGGGTTCACCGTGCGTCGCAATGGCGAGTGGTGGGATAAGGTATCGGCACAGCAGTTGCTGGAAACGCTGTCGCTCACAACCGTCCAGCGGCTGCTCGAGCGCGATATGTTCCAGGAGCGGATGCGCGAGGGGAAACCGATCAGCGCGCATGAGTTCATCTACCCCGTGCTCCAGGGCTACGACAGCGTGGCGATGGAGGTGGATGTGGAGATCGGGGGGACGGATCAGACGTTCAACATGCTCATGGGGCGCGACTATGTGCGGAAGATGCAGGAGCGGGAGAAGTTCGTCATCACGGTGCCGCTCCTGACGGACGCGAGCGGGAAGAAGATCGGGAAGAGCGAGGGGAATATGGTGGAGCTTGGCGTCGCGGCCGCGGAGTTGTACGGTCAGGCCATGGCGCTGCCGGATGGCGTCATCGTCCCGTGCTTCGTGCAGTGTACAAGCGTGCCGATGGAGGAAGTGGATGCGATCATCACGATGTTGAAGGATGGTGCAAATCCACGCGACCTCAAGATGCGCCTCGCCCGCGAGTTGGTGCGCATGCGTTATGGTGTCAAGGATGCAGACAAGGCGCAGGAGGCGTTCGTGAAGACGTTTCAGAAGCACGAGATGCCGGAGGAGATGACGAGCGTCCCCGTAAAGCGTGGCAAGTGGAACATTCTCGACCTCCTTGTGGTGGCAGCACTCGTACCCTCAAAGGCCGAGGCGCGGCGTGTGGTGCAGCAGCGTGGCGTGAAGGTTGATGGGAGTATTATGAGCGATATCAGCGCGGTGGTCGTCGTAGCCAAGGATGGAGTGTTGATCCAGAAGGGGAAGCGACACTTCGTGCGGGTGGTTGCGAAGTAGCATATGTCCGTGTGGTCCACGATGCTCGACGAGCTGCGCGAGGCGGCGCATGGGGCGGTGCCGACGGTGGAAATCGAGGCACTGGCATTTGAAATTCCGCCGGATGCTGCGATGGGGGACCTCGCGGTGCCGTGCTTTGTGCTGGGAAAGCAGCTCTCGGAGAAGCCGCAGGCCATCGCATCGCGCATCGCAGACGCGCTCGCCGCGCATCCGCTCGTTGCGCAGGCGGGTGTTGCGGGGGCGTACTGCAACATCACGCTCGATGCGGGCGAGGTGGCGCAGCGCGTGTTGGCGGTACCCGCACCCCCTCCAGCTCCTCCCGACGCTGCAGCCCAAAGGAAACCGGCCGGGATCCCGACCTCGCGTCGGGACCCTCAAGATGAGGGGGAGGGTCAGGAGGTTATCCTGGAGTTCATTTCACCGAATGCGAATAAGCCGCTCCACCTCGGACATCTGCGCAATGCGTTTTACGGTGAGGCGGTCGCGCGGCTGTTGGAAGCAACGGGGCACACCGTGCGGCGGGTGCTGTTGCTCAACGATCGTGGGATCGCGATGGCGAAGGCGATGCTCGCATACGCACGGTGGGGGGCGGGGTCAACGCCGGAGTCGGAAGGACTCAAGGGCGATCACTTCGTGGGGAACTGGTACGTCGTGTTCGATCAGAAGCAGCAGCACGACGCGGGTTTGCTCGAGGAGGCACAAGAGCTCGTACGGAAGTGGGAGGCCGGTGATCAGGAGACGCTCGCGCTCTGGCAGCGCATGGTGGATTGGGTGATCGCGGGGCACGAGGAGACGTACGGGAAGCTCGGTGTCGCGTTTGAGCGCACGTACCGCGAGAGCGCCATCTACGAGCAGGGCCGCGCGATCGTGGAGCGCGGGGTGGCGAGCGGGACGCTCACGCATGATGCGAAGGGTAACACCGTCGCGAAGCTCGACGCGGTGGGGCTCGATGACAAGGTGGTCATCCGCGCGGATGGGACGACGGTGTACGCGACGCAGGACCTCGCGCTCGTTGCCGCGAAAGCGCGCGACGACGGTGGTGCGCGACAGATCGTCATTACCGCCGTGGAGCAGGACTACTACTTCAAGCAGCTCAATGCGATCCTCACGATGCTCGGGATGCCAACGGTTGAGCATCTCTCGTATGAGATGGTGAACCTCCCGGAGGGGAAGATGAAGTCGCGCGAGGGGACGGTAGTGGATGCGGACGACCTCATCGCAAAGATCACGCAGCTTGCGGAGGAGGAGATCGCGCGGCGAGAAGATCCGGTGCCAGGCGAGCCGGACGCGGGGACGGACGAGCCGCCGATCGTCGCGCGCAATGGCGATCGCGCGCGCGCGTCCGCCATTGCGATGGCTGCGCTTCGCTTCATGCTTCTCAGCGTCTCGCCGCGGTCTACGGTGACCTTTGATCCTCATGCGGCTGTGGCGTTCTCTGGCAAGACCGGGCCATACCTCCAGTACGCGCACGCGCGCATGTGTGCGATTCTGCGGAAAGTGGAAGGTGCACGAGTGGCATCAATGCGAAGGGGTTTGACGGGGAAGTATCTCTTTGAGCAACCTTCAGAGAAACAGCTCCTGTGCATGATTGCTCGTTTCGAGGATGTTCTTGTTGGTGCCGCACGCGAGCGCGACCCTTCAACGCTCGCACAGTTTCTCTACGAGTTCGCCAAGACCTTCGCTGATTTTTACCGCGATGCACATGTACTCGTTGATGACGTGGATATTGGAGCCCAGCGAGGTATTTTGTTGGAAGTGGCGCAGCAAACCCTCGCGCGTGGCCTCACGATCCTCGGCATCGAGCCGCTCGAGCGGATGTGACGACGGTACGCTGGAGGAGATGGTTCTCCACAGCGCCATTTGACAGCGATGATCGCGATGCTATGGTGAGAGGGCTATGATCACTCGTGTCTCCACGTGGTACTCGTTTAAGCATCTCCGCGGTCCTGCGGGGTGTGATGACGTGTGCGCGCGTATCGAGTAGATCAAGCGTACCAACCGTGCAACGATCACACCCCGCTTCCCAGGAAGCGGGGTGTGTGACGTTCGTTGTTCTTTCCCAATTGAACGGAGGTGACGATGCGTGATACGCAGATGCCCGATGATGCGGAGCGCGGTGACGTGCTGGGGCGCGGTCGAGACCGTCGCCGTACGGACGACTGCGATTGCGATAGCGATCGCGGAACGGATGCGCTCGGTTGGCCTACTTCGTCGCGTGGTGTGACGGATGGGCCAGATGGCGAGCGGTTTGATGAGGTGTTCTGAAAGGAGGTGATGACCATGACGTTCATCACGCACGGGTAGTGTCGGAGTTGCAGTGAAACGGCTGGAGGTGGTTGGTGTTCCTTGGGACGAATCCCTTGGACATGGGTCCAACCACCTCCAGCTCAGGTATAACATGACGACGGTTCGTCGTCGAGTACTGAGCGGAGGATGTGATGTGTACAACGATGTGGATGCGGTACGGTGGACTCGCGGGACAGACGACGAAGCCGGAGGTCTTGCCGGTGCGCGTGGACGCGCCCGATGCGGTCGCTTCCGATGGCGATTCCGCCGAGCGCGGGGATGAGCAGTCAGGCACGCACAAGCGTGCACCGTTCCTCATGAACGGCGAGTGCAACTCCGATTGGTGGTGGACGCGATCGTGACGCGGTGATGTCCAATGCTTGACAGCGCGGCGGTTTGCGCCGTATAGTGGTGGAGTGCAGAACGAACCCCGCCGCTATGATTGACGCACCATCACTCCTCGAACGCACGCTCGCCATTCCGTGTTGGCGTACTCCGGACAACCCCGATGTGGAGTCCGGCGTGAGCGCGTTCTTCTCCGATGTCATCCAGCGAGAGCTGCCGTGGCTCAAGGTGAACCAGCAGCACGTAGACGGCAATCGCTTCAACATTTTTGCGACGGACGGTTCGCCGATGGAGATGCTCTTTGTAGGGCATCTGGACTGCGTGCCGCCAGGCACGGGGTGGGAGTACCGCGTGACGGGCGAGATGGACGGCGGGCGTTGCTACGGACGCGGTGCGTACGACGTGAAGGGCGGCATCGTCGCGCTCCTCGCTGCGGCGGCGCGCATGGGCGCGACGCGCGGCGTTGGGTACCTCCTCTACTGCGATGAGGAGTATGACTTCCATGGGATGCGTCGTTTTCTCGCCATCGAGCGGAGCCGCGCGAAGCCGAAGCTCGCAATCGCCATCGAGCCGACCAATCTCCGCGTGCGTTCGGGCTGTCGCGGGATCACGGAGTTCACTGCGATCGTGCGCGGCAAGTGCGGGCACGCGGCGCGTCCGTGGACGGGGCAGAGCGCGCTCAAGGCGTTCCTCCACGGTGTGCGGCGGATGGACGAGTTCACCGAACAGCACACCGATCCGACGTTGGGACGCACGACGCGCAACATCGCGTCGCTGCGTGCCGGCCAGTTCCGTGGTCTCGACGGTGAGTATGCGATTCTCGCGGAGGATGGCAACATCATTCCGGACTACGCGCGCGGCATCATCGAGATCCGCACCGTCCCCTCCATGCACGCGGAGCACTGCATTGATGCATTCCGTCGCGGTGTCGAGGAGGCCGGGTGCCACGTCGAGCGCGTCGTGAAGCGTTTTGACTTCCGCGGATTCCAGACCGCGCACGAGGCGCTCAAGCCGCTCACCGATGCCGTGCACGCGACACTCGGTTCCGTGGAGTTTGAAGACATCGGTGCAAGCGGGTACTCGGACGTGCAGCTCCTCTCCTCACAGCTCGGCGTCCCGTGCGCGATCATCGGCCCGACGGGTGATAACATGCACGCGGCTGATGAATTTGTGGAGCTCGACAGCTTGCGACAGCTCCAGGAAATTTTCGAGCGAACGCTCGTGCCGTATCGTCTCCCTGCAGCCCCGTAGCGTGCAGCGCGTACGGAAAACCCCCATCCCGATGTACTCGGGATGGGGGTTCTTGCGATCACCTTGCGCTTGTGGCAGTGCCGATGCGGAGAGGGAGCGTGGAGCCGTGCGGGAACCACAGGGTATTCTGGCCGCGCTCGTACCACCGCGCACGAGCGGTGCCGTTACTGAGCACCGCCGCTGTCCCATTGCGCACCACGACGAACGCCTCCTCCTCGATGCCGAGGACCGGGTGCTCGTGGAAGCGATGGAACTCCGCGATGCGGTAGCTCGTCGGCTCGCGGTTGGGTGCAGACGATGCCTGCGCGTCCAGGAAGTGCGGATTCGTCGCCCAGGGCACGAACCCGAATCCATCGAACGGCGGCGCGCACTCGACGGTGTTCCAGTCGTTCGTCGGAATGATCGTCATGCCGGCGATGTTCATGCCTGCGCTCGCGCCGATGTATGGCATGTCGTTTTCGCGCACGCTTTTGCGGATGTCCGAGAGCAGCCCGGACACACGGAGGCGTTGGAGTAGCGCGTACGTATTTCCACCACCCACCATGATCGCGTTTGCCCTGCCGAGGGCCGCGAAGCGATCCTCGGCATCCCATCGGATGTGGTGCACCGCAGCACCGATGCGTGCGAACGCGTGTTGTGCTTTCGCGAACCACTCCTCCGGTGGGTCCATGATCTCCGCTGCGGAGATGTAGCCGATATCCCGCCGCTCGCCAAGCAGGCGAGCGATCTCCGGGAGTGCGTGCTGGAGAAACGGCGTTCCGCCTGTTGACATGAGCAGCAGCTTCACGGTCTTCCTCACTTTCTTGCAAAGAGCAGTTTTCCCCCTGCACCCCCATCCAAGCGCATGACCTTGGCACTGTCAAGCGACGCATCTATTTGTCTTTTTCTTGAGAGTCCAGTACATTCGGTGTAGTCCTATGCTACGCGGACGTGGTGAAACGGTAGACACGCTGGCTTGAGGGGCCAGTGGGACCTAGTCCCGTGGAGGTTCAACTCCTCTCGTCCGCATTGTTGAGCAATCGGTCAAGTGCCCGACCATCGGTCGGGCACTTGACGTTGTGCGCACAGCGTGCTACGGTTTGTGCGAACATCATGCCGATGAGGAGGAAGTCATGGAGCAGGTGAAGATATTTGGGCGGGATGATCTCAATACGCTGGAACAGCTGGTCAACTCGTGGCTGGATGAGTGGGGAGAGAAGATCGAGGTGATAGAGCGTGTGGTGACAGCGACCGCCACGTCGGATGGCGAGACGGAACAGGTGATCGTCATCTTCTACAACAAGGTTGTTCTGCCTCCTTCGCGCACGTGACCGCCAGGCCCCACCCCCACAAGCGGTGGGGCCTTCTTTTCGCCGCAGGTACGCCGTGGTACCATGGAAGTCGTCAGCGGGATG
The DNA here is from genome assembly GCA_030647005.1 of bacterium. Lineage (NCBI taxonomy): Bacteria > bacterium. The sequence continues at coordinate 22,459 of JAUSKG010000005.1, read as the reverse complement.
CGGCGCACGATCTCCGCGCGCGTAGCTCAGCGGTAGAGCATCTGTCTTACACACAGAGGGTCCCTGGTTCGAACCCAGGCGCGCGCAGGTTTTGGGTCTCCCATGGTATCCTGCTCTCCACCCCCCATGATCTACCTCATCGGCACCATCGTCATCATCATTGGTTTCCTCATGCTGTGGAAGTCCGAGTGGATCTACCAGAACTTCGGTTCGGTGGACTGGGCAGAGACACACCTCACGGGTGGGACGCGGTTATTCTGGAAGCTCGTGGGCATCGCGCTCATCGTCCTCTCCTTCCTCATGATGGGCGGCGTGGTCCAATCCATTCTCATCCGCCTCTTCGTGCGGTAGGCATATGGCAACCGGATCGGCACTCCTCAACGCGGACGCGCTCCTCGCGCGCACTGGCCTCGCGAGCGGCATGCGCGTTGCGGACCTCGGGTGCGGCGCGACCGGACACCTCATCATTCCGGCGGCGTTGCTCGTGGGAGAACACGGCAAGGCCTACGCGGTGGACATCCAGCGCTCGGCGCTCGCCGCAACGGAGAGCAAGGCGAAGCTCGATAGCGTGAGCGTGATCACCTACATTTGGTCCGATCTCGAGCGCGACGCCGCGACACCAATCCCCGCAGGGTCGCTCGATGTCGCGTTGCTCGTCTCGACGCTCCACCTCACGAACGATCGCGCTGCGGTGCTCCGCGAGGCCGCGCGGCTCGTGCGCGGAGGCGGTCGCGTCCTCGTCGTCGAGTGGAAGCCCATCGCGAGCGTCATGGGCCCTCCGGCAGAGCGTCGGGTACCGGAAGATGCGCTCATCGCCACGGCGCAGGAGGTCGGCCTCACGTTCCGCGAGCGATTTGATGCCGGTCCGCAGCACTACGGCGTGCTGTTCGTGAAGGGTGATGCAGGAGTCACGTCGCACGGAACAACTCTATGATGTCATGGATATTCTGGTTCTCGTCATTCCCTCCTGAGCTCGCGGCGTGGTCGCTCTGGCTTTGGGTACTCACCTGCGTGGCGTTCACGGGGGTGGGCATCGCGCTCCCGCGCCTCGTCGTGCAGAAGCAACTCCGCGCGTTCGAGCGCGCGCCGTGGCTGCGCGTCCGACACCTCCTCCTCATCACGGCAGCGGTCCTCTGGGTATTACTCTTCTTCCGCGCCGAGGGCATCCCAGGGCTCTCCGCACGGTGGCTGCTCGCGCTCGTCGCGGTCATGGATATCGCGTGGGCCTCATTCATCGTCGGGCACGTCCGCACGCGGGTGCCGGCGCAGCGGAGCTCCATGGAGGAGCGTCAGCGGAAGGCGCGGTACCTTCCCTAAGCGTATGGTCTCCCTCCGTTCACAACGCACGTTGGTGTGGGTGGGCATCGCGCTCGCGCTTGGGTTGCCGCTCGTGTATGTCCTCCTCATTTTCACGACACGGTCACAGTGCTGGCACTACGAGGCACTCCAGTGTCATCGGAATACGGCGTGTACGCTCGAGGCGGAATCCGGACAGACGGCATTCGATCGGAACTTCACGTGTCGCGCGCGGAATCTCACGGATGCGTTGTTCCAGAATCCCAAGGACACCATCGCGCCGCGCGTGCCGTGACCCATGCGAGACCCGCGCAAACAATTTGGCGACGAGGGGGAGCGCGCGGCGGAGCGCTACCTCCGCAGCAAGGGATACCGCATCATCGAGCGCAACGCGCGCCTGCGGTGCGGAGAGATTGATCTCGTCTGTCGTCTCGGGCGCGAGGTCGTGTTCGTCGAGGTGAAGACGCGCTCGGGGAAGGGGTACGGCGCACCGGAGGAATCGGTCACCCGTGCGAAGCAGCACCGCCTCATTCGTGCATCGGAGGAGTACCTCGCGCACGTGCCGTACTTGCGATCCCACCCGTGGCGCATTGACGTCATCGCCATCACCACCGGAAGCGGCGAGCCGGAGATCGTGCACATCCCGAACGCGGTCGCCGGTGAGGATTGACACGGAGGAATAAGGTATGGTACCGTTGTCGTATAGGCGAGTGCATGAGCACTGGCCTCTTTTTTTAGCACGAGCCGGCCCTCGGGAAGTCCCGACCGCCCCGCAGCTCGTCGCGGTTATTCTACAACTCCCTATGTCCGCCATCTCCCAAGCCATGCGTGATATCTGTGATGAGAAGGGTATCCCGTTCGAGTCCGTTCTCGAGACCGTCGAGGCGGCGCTCGCGGCTGCGTACCGGAAGGATTTCGGTGAGAAGAATCAGAACATTAAGGTGACGTTCGATCCCGAGACCGCTGGGGTGTCCGCCTTTGATGAGAAGGAGGTCGTCGAGGACGAGTTCGTCGCCGAGGCACTCCGCGAGATTGAGGAGCGCCAGAAGCAGCGCGACCTTGAGGAGCAGATGCGTGCGGAGGGGAAGCTGCCACCCGCACCAGAAGTTGCGGTGGAGACGCGGCGTCAGCCCGAGGAGCTCGAGATCGTGGAGGAGGACGGCGTGAAGAAGTACAATCCGAAGCTCCACATCGCACTCGCCGAGGCGCGCGGACACGAGTCCGACACACAGGTGGGGGGCACCATTCGCATCCCACTCGAGGTGCCGGGCGCATTTGGACGCATGGCCGCGCAAACCGCGAAGCAAGTCATCATGCAGCGCCTGCGCGAGGCGGAGCGCGACACCATCTACAACGAGTGGAAGTCGGCCGAAGGCGAGGTGGTGACGGCAACGGTGCAGCGCCGTGAGGGACGCACGGTGCTCCTGGACCTTGGCCCGCGCACCACGGGTATCCTCCGCGAGGAAGAGCAGATTCCTACCGACCGCTACGCACCCGGCACGCGCGTGAAGGTGCTCCTCTACGCGGTGGGTAAGACCATGCGTGGCCCCGAACTCCTCTGTTCACGCACGCACCCGGACCTCATTCGCCACCTCTTCATGGTCGAGGTTCCGGAGGTGTCGTCCGGCGCGGTCCAGATTATGGCGGTTGCCCGCGAGCCCGGTTCTCGCGCGAAGGTTGCGGTGCGCGCGACCGAGGAGCACGTTGATCCCATCGGCGCGTGCATTGGGCAGCGCGGGACTCGTGTCCAAACGATCATCGCCGAGCTCTCCGGTGAGAAAATTGATATCATTGAGTATGCAGAGCAGCCGGCGGCATTCCTCGCGAACGCGATGTCGCCAGCGAAGGTCGTCGCGGTGGAGCTCCACGAACCCTCGAAGACCGCGGTGGTCCGCGTTCCGGCGGACCAGTTCTCGCTCGCCATCGGTCGCAGTGGGCAGAATGTGCGCCTCGCCGCGCGGTTGACTGGCTGGAAGATCAACGTCCAGGAAGCGGTAGCTCCCGCCGTGCAGGAGGGAGAAGTTGTGGACGCAGTGAGCGACGCAGAACCGGCAACGGTGCCGCCCGAAGCACCTACAGCACTTGAGGCATCTGAGGCACCCGAGGTGCCACCGGCAGACGACGGCACCGCACCCACTCCCGCTTGAAGCCCCGAAGTATATTCGGGATCCCGACCGATTTCCTTTGGACTCAAACGTCGGGACTCGTCGCTTCCTATGTGGACCACCCTCATCGTCCAGCCACTCACGAACATCCTCATCGTGTTCTACAACGTGCTCGGGCACGATCTCGGCATTGCAATCATCGCGCTCACGGTGCTCATTCGCCTCGTGCTCTATCCGCTCTCGAGGAAGGCGATCGCGGGGCAGGTGGCCATGCAGCGCATTCAGCCCAAGATGAAGGAGCTCCAGCAGCAGCATAAGGGGAACCGCGAGGCACTCGCGAAGGCGACGATGGCACTCTACGCAGAGCAGAAGGTGAACCCGCTCTCCTCCTGTTTACCGACACTCGTGCAACTCCCGTTCCTCCTCGGCATCTACGGGGCGCTCCGCCTCGCGTTCGAGGGTGGAGCGCAATCGCTCCTCTACGCGTTCGTCGCACACCCCACCGAGCTTCGGGACGTCGCGTTCGGCTTCCTTCCCATGGGGACATCCTCCATTCCGCTCGCGCTCCTCGCGGGTGCGGCGCAGTTCTGGGTCATGAAGATGCTCGTGGATAGCCGTCCGCCGACGAGTGTCGCGCAGAGTTCCGGGAAGGATGAGGATATGATGACGATGATGAACAAGCAGATGAAGTACATGATGCCGATCGTCACGGTCGTCATCGGCGCGACACTCCCCGCCGGTCTCACGCTCTACTGGCTCGTGACGACGCTCTTCCAGGGCGCGCAGCAGAAGCTCGCGTTCGCCTCGATCCGCGGCGCTCCCGCGCCAGCTTCGGAAAAAAAATAGAGGACTGAAGGTCTCCGTCCCTGTATGTTTCTCTCCGATGATCAGCTCGTGGGTATTGCGGTGGAAACGGAGCAGGGTGAGCGTGTCGGCACGCTCGTCGGGTTCGTGGTGGATGTCGATAGTGGAATCATCGCGCAGTACCGCGTGCGGGCACGCGGTTTTTTCGCCATGTTTTTCCCGACGTCGAACGAGCTTCTCGTGCACCACACGCAAGTCGTTTCGCTCGATGCACGGCGTATGGTCATCCGTGGACGCGGCACGCGCGTGCGTGCGGATGACGAGCAACGCAGTCGTGCGCCATCCGCGCAGCCCGTCGCGACCGCATCGGATTTGTGAGCGCGCAGCATCCTATGGATCGCGAAGCACGGCGATCGTGGTTCGCGCTCCAGGGATGGCAGGAGGATATTTTGGATGTCGGGCGGCAGCGGCAGGCGCAGTGGAGCTGGCGCAAGCTCCGGAAGGCGCGACGGTGGAGCCGCGTGCTGCGGAGGATACCCGGCATCCGCATGATTGCGATCGGGAATGCGCTCGGGTACGGCAACTGCCGCGCGGCGAGCGACATTGACCTCGTCATCATCACCGCGCCCGGGCGCATCTGGACCGCGCGGTTCCTCATCGTCTCCATCCTCAAGCTCTTCCGTCAGCGTCCTGGTGAGCACGGTGCGGACGCGCTCTGTCCCTCGTTCTTCCTCACGACCGACGCGCTGTGTCTGGAATCGCTCCAGCTCCCCGAACGTCAATCATCAATCGTCAATCATCAATCGCCAATTCCCCCCGATCCCTACCTCCTCTTCTGGCCCACGCAACTCACGGTGCTGTTTGATGCGGGTGGCGTGTACGATCGGTTCTGGAGCGCGAACGCAGCGTGGGTGCGGCGTTGGCTGCCGGATGCAGAGCCACGCGCCATCCATCCGCGGTGGGGGATGCGCGTGCGATCCCTCGCCGCACGTTCATCGCAACTCGCGCGGGTGCTCGAGTCCCTCGTACGCGCATGGCAACTCCCGCGACTCCTCCGTGCGTTCCCGCAGGCAAACCGCGACACGAGCGTCATCATGAACGATTCCATGCTCAAGTTCCACACGCACGATCGGCGGCAGGAGTTCCGCGATGCCTGGATGGCGCAGTTGGCGTTGCAGCCATCCCCCTTCGTCATGCCGAGTGGATCCTCTTCCGTCATGCCGAGTGGATCCTCTTCCGTCATGCCGAGCGGATCCTCTTCCGTCATGCCGAGTGGATCCTCTTCCGTCATGCCGAGCGGATCCTCTTCCGTCATTTCGAGCGAAGTCGAGAAATCTCGTCTTGGAGTACAGTGATCCTTGTACCGCGAAAAGAGATTTCTCCGCTCCCTCGCGGATTCGGTCGGTCGAAATGACGGAGGGGGTTGAGGACTCGATCGTTCGAAATGACGGAAAAAATTGTATGCCATTCCCACCCCTTTCCGCATTGGCACGCCTCCGCGCGCACGGGCGCGACGTGCTCGTCGGGCTCGCCGGATTTCTCCTCCCGTGGCAGACCGTCTGGCTGCTGCGCGCGGGGGAGCTCTCGGGTCAGCCCTACGCGCTCGTGAATGTTGGCATCTTCGCGGGTGACATCGTACTCTTCGCGCTCGCGGTTTTCGGGTTCATCGTGGGGACCCGTCGGTCGCGTGTGACGGGTGTCATTGCCGTCCTCGCGATCGCGGGTTTTGGGACGTTCAATATTCTCCGGAGCCCCGATGTGCTCCTCAGCGCGGTGGGGTGGGTGCGCATGGCACTCCTTGTGCTTGCCACTACCGGTGCGGGGATGCTCGCACGTCACGCGCGCGCTTTCCTCTACGGGTTCCTCGCGGCGATGGGTGTCCACGCGATGATCGGCATCGTGCAGTTCCTTGCGCTCGCTGCGCCAGCATTCACCGCACTCGGTATTCCCGAGCGCGCCGCGACCCGCCTCGGCGAGTCCGTCGTCGAGGCGGGCGGTGGGCGGTGGCTCCGTGCGTACGGGGGGTTCCCGCACCCGAACGTGTTCGGCACCGCGCTCCTCTGCGCCATCATGGGAACCGCGACGCTGCTCCCGCGCGCGGGTGCAGCCCTCCGCATACGTCGCGCGATCCGAATCGCCGTCATCGCGCTCTTCACGTTCGTGCTCGTGCTCACGTTCTCCCGCGCGGCGTGGATCGGTGCCGCCATCCTCTTTGGTGTGCTCGCCGTGCGCCCGCGGACGCAGTACGCGGCACTCGCCGGCGCGCTGACGCTCCTCGCCGCCTTCACGACGCTCTGGCCACTCGTTGCCACACGTCTCGATACGTCTGAACGGCTCGAGCTCATTTCGGTGCAGCAGCGCTACGCAGCGATTGACGATGCGCACGCGTTGCTCACCGCACACCCGCTCCTCGGTGTCGGACTCCACGCGATGCCGCGCGCGATCGCTGATGTCACGCCTGCGCGCGACCCCGCGACCATCGAACCCGTCCACGACGTGCCGGTGCTCGCGATCGTCGAGGTGGGGGTACTCGGCATGATCATCGTCGTTTTTGCACTCGTCGCCGCGCTCGTCGCGTCGCCAGGGTTTGTCGCGCCCTGGGTGTGGCTATCGCTTCTGCCGGCCATCATCTTTGACCACCACCCCTGGTCCTTGTCCGTGGGGTCGGTGTTCTTCATCGCACTCGTGGCAATCTCCGTGGCGATAGCGACGGGTAAACAGGAGGGCCAATCACAGGACGACGGCACAACTTGACCGTTCCGTGGCCCCTGCTACGCTTGTGGATGAGCGTTTAGCACTCTCTAGGTCGGAGTGCCAAACGATTTTGTTTCGCCATTTTTTCATAAGAAGCATTCCCGTTGTCGTATGCAAGTCAAACCGCTCCATGACCACGTCGTGGTCAAGCCGTCGTCCGCAGAGACCGTGACAAAGTCCGGTATCGTCCTGCCGGATACCGCAAAGGAGAAGCCGGAGCAGGGTAAGGTGATCGCAGTGGGTCCGGGCAAGATTCTCTCGTCCGGCCAGCGCGCGCCGATGTCGGTTCAGGTTGGAGACACCGTGCTCTTCAAGAAGTACTCGCCCGATGAGATCAAGGTTGACGATGCGGAGTTCCTCGTCATTCGCGATGAGGATATCCTCGCCATTGTTGCGTAACAATACCTATGGCAAAGCAAATTCTGTTCGATGAGGCGGCGCGCTCCGCGATTCGCCGCGGCGTGGACAAGCTCGCGGACACTGTCACCGTGACGCTCGGCCCGAAGGGGCGGAACGTCGTGCTCGATCGCGGCTACGGTTCGCCGATCATCACGAAGGACGGTGTGACGGTGGCAAAGGACATTGAGCTTGAGGACAAGTTTGAGAACGTCGGCGCGTCGCTCGTGAAGGAGGTTGCGTCGAAAACGAACGATGTCTCCGGTGACGGGACGACGACGGCGACGCTCCTCGCGCAGTCCATCATCAACGAGGGCATGAAGAACGTGACGGCCGGTGCAAACCCCGTCGCTATTCGCCGCGGCATCGAGAAGGGCGTGGAGGCGATTGTCGAGGAGCTCCGGCGGAAGGTGTCAAAACCGGTCTCCGGCACGCAGGATATTGCCCACATCGCGGCGATCTCTGCGAACGATCACGAGATTGGTGCGCTCATCGCAAAGACGATGGAGGAGGTAGGCGAGAACGGCGTCATCACCGTCGAGGAGTCCCAGTCGCTCGCGCTCGAGAGCGAGGTGGTGAAGGGCATGCGGTTTGACAAGGGGTACGCATCGCCGTACATGGTCACGAACGCGGAGCGCATGGAGGCCGAGTATCACGACGTGCGTATCCTCATCACGGACAAGAAGATCAGCTCGATCCAGGACCTCCTCCCCACGCTCGAGAAGGTGGCCGCGGAGGGGCGCAAGGAGATCGTCATCATCGCGGAGGATGTGGACGGCGAGGCACTCGCGACGCTCGTCGTGAATAAGATTCGCGGCACGTTCAACGCGCTTGCGGTGAAGGCGCCGGGTTTTGGCGACCGCCGCAAGGAGATGCTCAAGGACATCGCGGTGCTCACCGGCGGTCGCGTCATCTCCGAGGAGGTGGGCCTCAAGCTCGACTCCGTGAACATTGCCGATCTCGGTCAGGCGCGTCGTGTCGTGGCGAACAAGGAGACGACGACGATCGTCGAGGGGCGCGGTGAGCCCGCGGCGATTGCCGATCGCGTTGCCGCGATCAAGCGCGAGCTCGATCAGAGCGATTCGGACTTCGACCGCGAGAAGCTCCAGGAGCGCCTCGCGAAGCTCGCCGGCGGTGTTGGTGTCATCAAGGTTGGTGCATCAACGGAGACCGAGATGAAGGAGAAGAAGGCGCGCATCGAGGACGCCGTGCAGGCGACGAAGGCCGCAGCGGAAGAGGGCGTCGTGCCCGGCGGTGGCGTCGCGCTCATCCGCGCAGCGTCCGCGCTCGGGACCGTGCAGGCCGTCGGGGACGAGCAGGTGGGCATCAGCATCCTCCGGCGCGCGCTCGAAGCACCACTCAAGAAGATCGCAGAGAACGCCGGCAAGGACGGCGCAGTCGTGGCCGAGGAGGTGAAGCGGCGCACTGGCAACGAGGGCTACAATGCCGCCGAGGACCGCTACGAGGACCTCGTCGTCGCGGGCATCATTGACCCCACAAAGGTGACGCGCACCGCACTCCAGAACGCCGCATCCATCGCCGCGCTCTTCCTCACTACGGAGGCCGTCGTCACGGACAAACCGGACCCCAAGGGTGACGCCGCCGCGGCCGCAGGAGGCGGCATGGGTGGCATGGGTGGCGGGATGTACTAGGAAGCCATCAGCGTAAACGAGCATCGCGTCCATGCGGACGCGATGCTCGTTTATAGCAATGTCATTGCGAGGAGCCGTCTATTGCTGTCATTGCGAGCCGCGTCCACGAGGCGTGGCAATCCCGGCCATACCGGTACAAGGTGAAAGCCGGGTGCATTCATGGCCGGGATTGCCGCGTCGCGGACTCCTCGCAATGACATGCGTTGGTAGAGGCATGGGATCCTCTGTAAAATTGCCCACTATCGTCATTTTTCCGCTCCGTTGTGCGAACCTCCTTGACAGTATCGGCATTTTGTGGTACAAATGGTAGTCAGCGTTCCGGCTGGCACATTCACAATTCGTGACTTTAGAGACCCGCCGCGAGAGCGGTGGGAGAGGAGGCAGAGATGATCGCACGATTGTTGGCGCAGCTCGTGATGTACTGCGGGATGGTACTGGCGGTGATCGTGACCGTCTTCGTCGCCCCGTTGGGCATCGCATGGGACGTGCTCGCCAATCCGGCGGCACGGCGCGCGTCGTGTGGGCGGAGAGGATCGCTCCTCTCGCTCACCTTCAACAAGGACTCATGGTACGCGCGGCTCTACCTGCGCGCGTACGGCGAGGACCGTGGGTGGATCGTCACGCTGCGACGGCTGTTCTGCGCAACCGGATTCTCGTACGGAGCGATGCCTACGCTCCCGATGCACAAGCACCAAGAGGGGTGTGCGACGTGCTCGGCGTTCCGTGTCGAGGATGTCGTGTACAGGAGCCGACGCGCAGTCGCGTACGATCGGACGCTCGCCTTCCTGCGCTCGCCGCCGGATGAGCAGCCGTTCAACCCGAACGGCCGTCCGGTCTCGCGGTGTCCGGTGTTCTGGAAGGTCGCCGCCGCGTGCGTGTGCTACGTGCTCGGCGTTGCCTTGCGCAGGCAGGTGCTCGTGTTCCTCGCGTTCGCCATCGTCGGTGTCGCATCCGGCACCACCTTCGTCGTGGTGCATGGCGTGCGGGGTATTGGTGCGCTCGCCGTCGGTGCTGTACGCATCACCGCGACGCTGTTCGCCGCCGGTGTTCGGCGCTACGGCCGCACGGCGGCATTCGGTGTAGCCGCCGGTCTCGTGGGTCTCGTTGGGTACGGTGTCGCAGCCGGTGCGATGGTCGCTGGGCGATGGTACCACTACGAGTGGCAGCCCGCGCACATCGCGGAGCTCGCAGAGCAGCGTGAACGCGCCGCATACGCGTGCGCGCTCGAACAGGCCGAAGAAGTCGCGCGTCCCGAGATGGACGCGCACGCGGTCCAGCGTGCGATCGAGCTCGATGCGTTCGAGACGCGTCTCGCGCTCGCTGCGTTTACCATCATGGATGAGCGAATCCGTACCGATCTCGAAGCATTCGAGACCCATGTTGTGCTGTTCCTCCAAACGCTCGATGCGCAGGAGCGAACGTACTCGCAGCTCGAAGAGATTGGCTTCCAGTTGCGTGGCTTCCCCTATGACCTTCGCTATCTCTCCGACAACTGGCAGGGAGTGGGCGTGGCGGCGGCGACCTCCGAAAACGCGTATCCTCAGGAGTGGTACGATTGGTGGCGCGTGGTGTTCTATCACGATGCGTTCGGCATCGGGACATCGAGTGCCTTCTCAACACCGTTCGAGCGTACGTCGCTCGTGCAACGTGTCAGTGTCGAGGTGGAAGGGCTCCTCGCGGTCACCGTCGCCCACCTGGAGGCACGGGCCGAGCACTACAGCACGATCCGCTCGCAGATCGTGCACAAGCAAGAAGCACTCTTCAGTGCTGTAGGGCTCCGCGAGGTGGAGCATCTTCCCGCTGATGATCCCCGCATGCTGACGGAGTGGGTGGACGCACGATGCCTGCTTCAGCAGGGTGCGTGGTTCTACAAGAACGACGGCCCACGGGTGTGCATTGGAGACGGGAGTTGGGAGGACCCCGTGCGTTGCGCCACCCCCGTGGCGGTCTGTGCGGCGGTGATGGATCGCTACCGCGCTGTGTATCAAACCGGCAAGGATATGATCGCGCAAGCCGATGCAGAGGCAACTGCGCGGCAGTGGAGGGACTACGCCGAGTACGATGAACGGCGGCGCGCGATAGATGCGCATGTCGCCCAAGTCGAAGCATGGCTTCGCGCCACGCTCGCATCGCTCCGCGATGACCCGACCGCGCTCGTCGCCGAACTGAGCAAGACGTGCTACCAGGAGCACTGGCAGTGGGATTCGCGGTGGTACGCGCATGAGATCCCTCCGTTCGGTGTTTCTGTGCAGGACTATACTGATGTGTGCGAAAGAGTCGCCGCGTCGTTCGCTGACGAAATCGCCGGTGCGGAGGAAGCAGAGCGCGTCCTCATCGAGGGTACGCGCACGGAGCGTTTCGTGGTGTGGGCGGGAATGATGCAGCGTCTCCACGGCGTGGAGCTTGTCTCCGAATTCATTTTCGGGGTGCTCCTGATGAGCACGTTCCAGCTCCTCCTCGGGTTTGTCCGAGGGCTCCAGCTGGACGCCCTGCTCCGCGCGTTCTGGCGTTCGCCCATGGCGGCGCGTTTCCGTGCCGCCTGCGCATGGCCGTTCGTGTTCGGGTTCGCGTGCTGCTGCGCCCTGTGCCGCGGCATTCGCGATGCCGCGCTCTTCCTCTTCGCCTTCATGGGCGACGTGAAGGATGGCGCGTGTCAGTTGGTCCACTGGGAGTAGGAGATCACTGCGCAGATTGCACTGCTATGCGCAGATGGATGCATGCATTGAGAGACCGGTTCCCTGAAAGGGGGACCGGTCTTTTTTCTCGTGTCATTGCGAGGAGTCCGCGACGCGGCAATCCCGGCCATGAGCGCACCCGGCTTTCACCTTGTACCGATATGACCGGGATTGCCACGTCACTCGCGGACTCGTTCCTCGCAATGACATGTGGTTCCGCAGTCGCACGAGTGGAAAGATAACCGCGCGCAGCGTGGTACACTGGTTGGTGATAACCGCTATGCACAAGCGCACGAAAATCGTCGCGACCATTGGGCCGGCATCGGAGACAAAGGCCACACTCACCGCCATGGTGCGGGCGGGGATGAACGTGTGTCGGCTGAACATGTCGCACGGCGATCACGCGTGGCACCGTACGGCGATTACGCGTATCCGCGCGGTGGCGAAACAAACGGGTGAGCCGCTCGCTATCCTCGCAGACCTCCAGGGCCCAAAGATTCGCGTTGGTGTGCTCCCGGAAGTTGGCGTGACGCTCACGCGCGGGAAGCCCGTCATCTTCACGACCGCGAGCACGACGTTCGATGGCAAGAAGATACCGCTCACGTACCGCGGCCTCCACGATGATGTCCGCGTGGGCCAGCGCATCCTCCTGGACGATGGCCTCATCGAGGTGCTCGTCGTGCGCGTCCGAGGGCGGGACATCGCGTGCACAGTCGTCACCGGCGGTACACTCACGTCGCACAAGGGTATGAACTTGCCGGAGACGCACCTCGCGCTTCCGGCGCTCGCCTTGAAGGATCGGAAGGATGCGGCGTTCGCGGTTGCGCAGGGCGCGGATTGGATTGCGCTCTCGTTCGTTCGCAGCGCGAGCGACGTGCTCGCGCTTCGGCAACTCGTGCGCAAGCTCGGCGGCAATCAAAAAATCATCGTGAAGATCGAGAAGCCGGAGGCCATCACGCACTTCGATGAGATCCTCGCCGCTGCGGACGGCATCATGGTCGCGCGCGGTGATCTCGGCGTGGAGCTGCCGGCGGCAGAGGTTCCCGTGCACCAGAAGACGATCATCGAGAAGACGCACGCCGCCGGCAAGCCCGTGGTCGTGGCGACGCAGATGCTCGACTCCATGATCCGCAACCCGCGGCCGACACGTGCGGAGGTCTCCGATGTCGCCAACGCGATCATGGACCACACGGACGCGGTCATGCTCTCCGGCGAGAGCGCGACGGGCGAGTACCCCGTTGAGGCCGTCGAGATGCTCAGCGCGATCGCGGCGGAGATCGAGGCGACGTCGCTCGATGATATCGGTGTCTCGCTCCCCGCACCCGGCCGCATGGATCCCGCGGATGTCGTCGCGGAATGTGCCGCGCTCCTCGCAGCGCACATCCCGACGGTTGCGGGCATCCTCGTTGCGACCGCAACCGGACGCACGGCGCGACGTGTGGCACGATTCCGGCCGCAACTGCCGGTGTACGCGGCAACGCCCGATGCGACCGTGCAGCGCCAGCTCAATCTCTCCTACGGCATCGTGCCGGTGCTCGTGCCCATGACGAAGGAGGCGGGTCCATTCCTCACCCGCGCACGCCGTGCGATCACGCAGCGTCGCAAACAACCGCAGCGCGTGAAGCTCGTCATTGTCACCGGTGAACCCTGGGGTCATCCCGGAACCACCAATCGGGTGATGGTGGAGTAAAGCCCTGCGGTATCCCGTATGCAGCTGTCCACGGAGCGATGGGAAGAGCTCCTCGTCCATCCCGGGTACGTTTCCGCAGAAACGTTCGCGCGTGTCGTCGCGGAAGCGTGTCGCGTGGGACGCGACATCCGGGACGTGTGCGTGGATCGGGGGGCCATGGCGGAAGATGATCTCGGCCTCCTCCTCGCCGAGCGGCACTACGGTGTCCCGTTCATTCGTGCGATCAGCCCGATACCCGCGGAAGTGCTCGGGCTTGTACCGGAGCTCGTCGCGCGGAGCAGGGAGGTCATGCCGTTCGCGCAGACCGACGCCGGTGTGAAGCTCGCGATGGTACATCCGGATGATCACGAGGTCATCCACGTCATCGCGAAGTACATCGGTGTACCGGTGCTCCCGCACCACGCGACACCCCGCGTGGTGCGCGTCGCGCTCGATCAGTACCACATGAGCATCCGCGAGGTGCTCGAACGCCTCCTGCGTACGGTGCGAGATTTCCGGCAGCCACGCGAGGAGCGCGATCGTGCAGTGGTCGAGGTGGTGGACGCGTTGCTCCAGTACGGGCATGAGAATCGCGCGTCGGATATCTCCATCACGCTGCACCGTGACCACATCCGCGTGTCCTTCCGCATCGATGGTATGCTCCACGATGCGTTCGAGATGCCGAGCACGCTCCAGCAGGCGCTCCTCGTACGGGTACGGATGCTCGCACAGCTGCAGACCGACGCACATCGCGTGGCACAGGATGGGAAATTCCGCTTCTCAGTCGTCGGCGACGTGCGTGGCGATCGGACCAAGCGCGAGAGCACCGCCGCTGTCCGTGTCTCCATCGTGCCCGAGGGAGCGGGGGAGCGCGTCGTCCTGCGCCTCCTCGCATCGCACGCACGGCAGTTCTCACTCCAGACCATTGGACTTGCGGACGACGATCTCGTCCGCGTTCATCGGCAGGTCTCGCACCCCCAGGGGATGCTCCTCGTCACCGGTCCCACGGGTTCTGGTATCACGACGACGCTCTACGCGATGCTCACGATGCTCAATCGGCGCGGGGTGCGTATTGCCACGGTTGAGGATCCGATCGCGTACGATATCGAGGGTGTCCACCAGGTGTCGGGAGGTCCCCGAGCGGATCGCACGTTCGCGCAGGGCATCCGCGCCATCGTGCGCGAGGACCCCGACATCATCGCGGTTGATGCGCTCCACGATGCGGAGACCGCGGGGATTGCCATCGAGCACGCGATGGCCAACCGTCTCGTCTTCGCGACGCTCCACGCGGATGGTGCAGTGGACGCGCTCCAACGCCTCATCGCCATGGGTGCCGCTCCGTTCTTCGTCGCGTCCGCACTGCGTGGGATCATCGCGCAGCGGCTCGTGCGGAAGCTCTGTACGGCATGTCGTACGCTCCGGCATTGCTCCGCGGATGAGCAGCGAGAGATCGCGCGCATCCCCACACTCGTTGCCGCACTGGAGCGTCACGGCCACCACGATCTCGATCGGCTCTCGGTCTCCGAGGGGAGGGGCTGCGACCGCTGTCAGTACTCCGGTTTCTCCGGACGGGTTGGCGTGTTCGAGGTTCTGGAGATGACCGATATGATGCGTGCGATGATCTGCACCCGCGCCTCGAGGGACGTTCTTGCCGCCCAGACGCGACAGGATGGCATGACGGTGCTCCTCGATGATGCTGTAGCGAAGGCATTGCAGGGCGCGATCACCCTCGCAGAGGTGCTCCACATGACACCGGTCGCTGCGTTTCCGGAGGACGCGACTCCCGATACGAGAGATGCGGCTTCCACTTGCGTATTCATACGATAGTTTTTCTATGCATCACACCTGCACAGGTTGTGGGTCGGATCAGGAGCAGACGTGCGAGAAGCCGGGGACGTGTTCGGGCTGCGAACACACGCATGACGATAGTGGTTGCGCAGATTGTGAGTGTAAGACGTGCCCATCGTGTACGCACGTCCACGGCGAGCAGAGTGGATCGGTGCAGGAGCCCACGTCGTAGGAATGCTTCCGTCACCACGAACACCCCACGCATGCGCGGGGTGTTCGTGGTGTGTCCCTCGGGTGCTACCGCGCGCACGCATTGCACGTCCCGAAGAACTCGAGTGCATGGCGCTCGATGCTCGCGAAGTGCTCGGACGCACGGAGCGTGCGGGAGGTGAGTCGGTCTATGGTGCACTGCGCAACATCCTCCACGCGTCCGCACGTCGTGCAGACGAGGTGGTGGTGGTCGTCCGTTACACGTTCGTAGTGCGCGTGGTCGTGTTCAAGGTTCACGCGACGGATGAGTCCCGCGTCCGAGAGTTGCTGGAGTGCACGGTAGAGCGTCGCTTGGTTGACGGTACCACGCAGGCGTTCGGCGAGCTCGGGGACGGCGAGCGGTTTCGCCGCGCGTTCGAGCGCGGCGATGAGTGCGATGCGCGCGGGTGTCGCCCGCAGGGAGGCACCGTTGAGTGCGGCAGTGATGCGAGAGGAAGTCATACAGCTCTATGGTGCCAGAGTTTCGGCTCGTTGACGAGTCCATCTTGACGAGTCGAGCGGAATGCGGGACGATATAAATGAGAATTATTCTCATCTATACTCGGTCCTATGCGAAAGTACATCGGCAGCGTGCTCGTCATCGCCGTCATCGCGCTTCTCGTCGTGGTTGTAACGAAAAAAACCGTACCCCAGCGCGTGCGCGACGACGGGCGCGTGCGTGTCGCCGCGAGTTTCTACCCGCTCGCGGAGTTCGCGCGACAGGTTGGTGGGGAGTTCGTCACCGTCGAGACGCTGACCCCCGCTGGCGTGGAGCCGCATGATTTTGAGCCGACGCCCAACGATATTGCACGTCTCTACGATGCGGACCTCCTGCTCGTCAATGGCGGTATTGATGCATGGGTGACCGATCTCGTTCCATCGGCAGTGGAGCGTGGTGTCACAGTGCTGGAGATGCGGGAGGTGATAGACGGATTGCTCCCCGCGGGGGATGATGACCATGACGATTTCGATCCGCACTTCTGGCTGTACCCCGTACACGCGCAGCGTCAGGTCGCGGCGATGCGCGATGCACTCATTGCACATGATGGTGCGCACGCGAGCGCGTACCGCGCGAACGCAGGTGCGTTCCTCGTACAGCTCATCGCGCTCGATCGCGCGTATGCGGACGGCCTCGCCACCTGCGGTCGCCGCATCGTCGTCACATCGCACGCCGCATTCCAGTACCTCGCCGACGCGTACGATTTCGAGGTGCTCGCGATCGCGGGACTCTCTCCAGATGTCGAGCCGTCCGCGGGTACGCTCGCGGCCATTGCGCGGGAAGCGCGTACACACGGAGTGCGCCACGTCTTCTTCGAGACGCTCGTGAGTCACGAGCTCGCGGAGACGCTCGCGCGCGAGATCGGCGCAGCAACGCTCGTCTTCAATCCCCTGGAAGGCCTCACGGATGCCGAGCGCGCATCGGGCGCATCGTACCTCTCGGTCATGGGTGAGAACCTCACGAATCTTCGCACTGCAATGGCATGTCAGTAGGAACACCGGCGATTGCCGTCAATGCGCTCACGCTCCGGCGCGGTGGGATGACCATCTGCGAGGACTTTTCGTTTTCGATTGATGCCGGGTCGTACGTGGCGATGATTGGTCCGAATGGTGGTGGGAAGACGACGCTCCTCCGAACGCTCCTCGGTCTCGACACGCCATCTGCGGGTATCGTGCGGCTCTTTGGAGTACCGGTGAGCGACGCACGCGTTCGTCGTCGCGTCGGGTACATCGCGCAGCGCGGCGGACGTATTGATGAGCACTTTCCCGCGACCGTCCGCGAGGTCGTTGCCGCCGGACGGACGCAGCGCGTCGGGCTGTTCCGTCGTCTCGCGGCGGAGGATCGTCGCGCGATTGCTGCTGCGGTGGATGTCCTCGGCATCACGCACCTCCTCCGCCGGACGGTGAGCTCGCTCTCCGGTGGCGAGCGCCAGCGCGTGTTGCTCGCCCGCGCACTCGCCGCCACGCCAGACCTCCTCGTCCTCGATGAGCCGATTGACGGACTCGACCCCCAATCACGCGAAGAGTTCTACGCGACGCTCCGTGCGATCCATGGCACGGGGACGACCATCCTCTTTGTCACCCACGATGTCCACCGCATCGTCCGCGAGGCAGACGCGGCGATCTGTCTCCGCCACGAGCTTGTGTGCCACGGTGCACACGCGTGTCACATCGGTGGTGCGGAGCTCCGAACCATCCTCCATGCGAGCCGTGATGAACTCGTGTCGCACCACAGCGCGTAGCCGTATGCTCGATTTCTTCCAGTACGACTTCATGGTTCGCGCGCTCGCCGCCGGCCTCATCCTCGCGGTCGTCGCGCCGACGATCGGCATTTTCTTCGTCGTGCGACGCTACGCGATCATGGCGGATACGCTCGCACACATTTCACTCGCGGGTATCGCGGGCGGCTTGTTCGTTGGTGTTGCTCCCGTGTGGGCCGCACTCGTCGCGTGTGTGCTCGCCGCGCTCGGCATCGAACGCCTCCGCGAGCGGCGCGCGCTCGCGCCCGATGCGATCATGACGCTCTTCCTCTTCGGCGGTCTCGCGCTCGGCGTCGTGCTCCTCGGCCTGCAACCGGCCGCAGGTGTGAACATCGCGAGCTTCCTCTTCGGAAGCATCCTCACGGTTTCGAGCGCGTCCATCGTCGCAATCGCCATTGTTGGCGCGATGACCGTGCTCGCGGCGGTGCTTCTCTGGCGGCTTCTCTTTGCCGTGTCGCTCGATGAGGATGTCGCACTCGCCGCCGGTTTGCCGGTACGGTTCCTCAACCGCGCGCTCGCCGTACTCGGTGCCGCAACGATCGCCATCGCCATCAACGTCGTCGGTCTCCTCCTCATCGGCGCGCTCATGGTCGTTCCCGTGCTCGCGGCGATGCAGCTGCGCCTGGGCTTCCGAGCCACGTGGGCGATCGCCGTCGCGTGCTCCGTGCTCTCCGTTATCCTCGGCCTCACCGCCTCATTCGTTTTCAATCTCGCGAGCGGTGCCACCATTGTCCTCATCGCCGTTGCGATCTTCCTCCTCACCTCCGTCCTCGCGCATCGCCCGCGATGAACATCGTCATCCGTTCCCCTCCCTCTCCGCGTACTCGGAATGCAACATATTTTTTCCACGCTCGCATCTCTATGCGTCGAAAAGCAATACTCGTACTGACGATGCTCATAGGTTTGAGCGTGGCACTCCCATCGTATGCACAGATGAGCGACGTGGTGGAGGAGACACACCATGCCGTCGTGCGGAGCGTCGTGCGCGATGGTGATCGTCAGCAGCTCACCGTGGAGCTCCTCAGTGGCACGCAGGAGGGCCGGAGTGCGGAGCTCGATTTCAATGGTGTGCGCCTCGAAACAGGGGATCAGCTCTTCGTCCATCGCCTCGTCACGCTCGATGGTGATGAGTACCTCCAAATAGAGGAGGTGGACCGTCGCTCCGCCCTGCTCTGGTTCACGGCGCTCTTCATGTTCGCGGTCGTCGCCCTCGGTCGGTGGCAGGGCGTGCGCGCGCTCGCGAGCTTAGGCGTGAGCATCGTCGCGGTGATCGGGGTACTCGTGCCGCGTATCCTCGCCGGCGGATCGCCCGTGCTGTGGGCCACCGCGGTTGCCATCGGCATCCTCTTCGTCTCCATCGCGCTCACGCACGGCAGGGGACGCACGGCGATTGCGGCATTCCTCGGTACCGCTGTTGCCGTCGGACTCACCGCTGCGCTCGCTACCGTAGCGGTTTCCATCTCGAAGTTCTCCGGCTTGGCAGATGATGCCGCCTTCTACCTGGACATTGGTACCGGTGGTGCGATTGATCTTCGGGGTCTGCTCCTCGCCGCGATCATCATCGGTGCGGTCGGTGTTCTGGACGATGTCGCCATCACGCAGGCCGCCGCCGTCAAAGAGCTCAACGATGCCGCACCAATGCTCACCGCTCGTGCGTTGTTCCAGCGCGCACTACGCATCGGACGCGAGCACGTTGGCGCGCTCGTGAACACGCTCGCGCTCGCCTACGTCGGCGCAGCACTCCCGTTGCTCTTGCTCTTCAGTCATGCGCTCAGTCCGCTTGACCAGATCGTGAACCGTGAGATGATCGCCACCGAGATTATCCGCGCTCTCGTCGGCTCCATCGGCGTGATCGCCGCTGTCCCGCTCACGACGTGGTTCGCGGTGCTCCTCATCAAACGACGTGCGCGGTAGCAACATTGCATGAGCAAGAGAACACTCCTCCCCAATGGGGAGGAGTGTCGCGGTCAGCCATGCGATGGCGGAGTGCCATTGTCGTGTCTCGGTCTGGTGAAAATACCAACGATCGCCCCGATGACGTTCAGGATGACCAGGAGCGCGATCATGGCGAGCGCGAAGTACAACACCCACGGCTCCGACATGTCGGTGTTGCGCGGGTAGTAGTACTCACCCTCGTATGCGCGCGCGACCCCCGGCAGCGTCACCACACCCGCACCGAAGAGCACACACCACCCCATGCCTGGCGGGAGACCCTGCTTGTGCACGGCGAGCGAGTCCGCGACGAAGATGATGCAGAGGACGATGCCGAGCGGGATGCCGCCCAGGACCGATCCAAGTACCACCATATCACCCCCCAGTCGTACGAGATCACGATCCGGATGCCCAAATCCTACGATGTACCACCCACCAACCACGAGCAGTGCGACCACAACGCAGAGCAACACCAATACCCGTTTCACCATGATGCAATCCTCCTCAAAAGATCCACGATCACCATACCATGTACTGCGGGAGGTGCCAATCTTCTGTATAAAGATTCTTACTCGCTCTTGACCGCGCACGGTGTGGTAGGTACGGTGGCAGCGTGCAGGAAACGAAGACCATGGAGGTGTGTCATGTGTGAGTTGGAGTCCCTTCGCGATGAGATTATGGTGCAGCTGCCTGCGGCGCGCGCGATCGTGCACGGGCCAGATGGTGGTCGGGTGCTCGAGGTCATGTTCGGTGGTGGTCGGGTCGCAGTTGATTGGCAGGTGGAATCCGGGTTCAGGATCCGTACGGGACTCTGCGGGTGCGGTGCTGGCTTGGAAGATGCCAATCCTGGCTACACCTGCACGGAGCGGTCGCAGGCCCTCCGGCACGTCATCGCGACACTCCCGTCACCGTTGCAGGTGAGAGCGGAAGAGCTCATCATCGCCGGGGTGGTGTACGGAGCGTTGCAGCAGAGTCAAGATGAGGCGCTCCGATGCCTTCACGAAGCGGTTGCATCGCGGCCAGACGATGTACCGCTATGGCTCAACACCTGTGCAAAGCTGGGCGCGCAAGGTGCTGCACCCGTGGCACTCGGCATCCTGCGCGGTGATCCGCAACGAACGTGGTTCCTTGCGGCGGTGGAAGCGGCACGCGGCGTCGGTCGCGGTACTCCGTACGCCACGAACCTCGCTGACCACCTCATTGCCGTCATGGACACGCTGCTCGAGGAAGATCCGTACGTCGCCGCGCGTGCGCTGATGTCCATCTTCGTCCTCGAGGATCCCCGAGGCATCTCCGAACTGGCGCGGCGGTTGCACACGTGGCCCATCAAGCACCTTCGCCTCGCCCTCGGTGTCGCGATACGGTCGTTCATTGCCCAGGCCCCGGTAGCGCGAGGAGCAATCCCCAGTGCATCGCAGCTCTACGAGCTCGCGTGTACGCTCGAAGCATCGCTCCAGGAGCGAACGGATCAGGATGCGGGGTTCACTCGCGCGAAGCTCCTCCAGCTCATC
This sequence comes from bacterium, assembly GCA_030647005.1. Taxonomy (NCBI): domain Bacteria; species bacterium. The sequence continues at coordinate 1,370 of JAUSKG010000005.1, read as the reverse complement.
GCGGTGCTCGCACCGCCATCGCACCTCAAAGCGATACTCCAGGTGCTCTGTCGCGCCCACGCCCACGCGGATGTCGTCGTGAAGTCCGGTGCCGCCTACGCCATGTGGATACTACTCCACGAACAGGGCGAGCGCGTCGCAGTGCACGCCGCCGTGCTCCCCGGAGGCACCAAGCTCCTCGCCATCGCCCGTCGGACATCATCGCCACGCGAGTACAGGTACGGGACATCGCCCTAGCTCGACTCCAATACCACCCACCCCTTCACGGGGTGGGTGATGCTCATATGTCTCCCATACCAACACGTCGTTTTTTTGTATTTCCCTTGATGCGCAAGCATCAATAACCGCAAACACCCCACTCGCATGGGGCGTTTGCATATTATTCCCCTCAATGGAGCTATTTGATACACTGGGCATTGACGGGTGGAGTGCGACTGGGTATAGTGAAGATACTAACACCACCCGCTCTGCGCCCTCACGGGCACACGGCGGGTTTTGTGGTTTATGAGCAAACAAGAACGCATCGCAGTGCTGATCGATGGGAGCAACTTTTACTACAAGCTCAAGTCCCTTGAAGTCAAAAACAAGCGGAAGTTTGACTTCCGTGGTCTTACTGCCTGGCTTGCTCGAGAGCGGAGCGTGATTTCGCAACGCTACTACGTTGGTGTGATTCGAGCAAAGGAAGGAGATGAGCGGGGTCAACAACTTCGGAAGCGTCAGCAGCAATTATTTTCTCATCTGACCTCGCCGTCCCAGCATTTCGAGGTTCGTCGCGGATACCTTATGGAGCATGATGGGGACTATCACGAGAAAGGAGTTGATGTACAGCTCGCAGTTGATCTCCTCGTTGATGCGTACGAGGGTACATGCGACACCTTCATCATTGTTTCTTCTGATACCGATCTCATCCCCGCAATCCGCAAGGTACGGGCGCTCGGGAAAAATGTTGAATACATCGGATTTGCGCACCAGCCAAGTTTGGGACTCCAGAAGTACGTCACCACTTCGAGGTTGTTGATCAAGGAGGAAATTGTTCCCTTCGAGGATCAACCTTCGGAATAGAGCGCGTTGTACGAAGTCCAAAACCATAGCGACCACCCGTTACGGGTGGTCGCTATACGGTGTTTCATCAAAACGGGCCGGACGGGACGATGTTAGAACGGGGTTTCTTCAGGAGGTCATGGAATGGGCGGAAGTCGTGCGGAATTTGGATGTCTGGGCGAGTCGAGTTGGTATGTACCCCATTCTTTAGACACGCTTTCTCATTTCGTCCGGTAAAGTATTGCCTTCGTTAGGCGGCCATCATGGCCGTCATTTTCTTTTCGTGCCGTGCTCGGAACACCGCCGGAGGCATCTTCAGTGCCGAATGG
>JAUSKG010000004.1 GCA_030647005.1 bacterium | reverse complement strand
CCGCCCGCCTCGGCGCGGGGGTGATCAGGGCTTGGGGCGGATCGGATCGAAGTTGAAACTATTGGCGCTTGCTGCGTCATCTGAAAAGATTCCCAAACCAAGAAAATAGACGCCTGAACCATGGAACTTTTTGGGGTCGTTCCTTTTTCAATTCCGGTTCAGCTTGATTCTGTGGGGTCGCTTCCGTCCCCTGATCGGCATTAGACGGTTCGATGACCGTGGATTCTCCTTGCGCACTACTCGGTTGCACTTCCGGTGCCCTCTGTCCCGGCTTTGGTGGCTCTACTGCTTTTGATTTTTTTGGGGTCGTCGCGGGTGCCACTGGTTTCGTAAGGGCACCGGTTGCATCCGTATCTGGGATAAACAGCTTAAGAGAACCAAGCGTTTTCAAATCCATTTCCTCTAAAACTGAAACTCTTGAATACTGATTGGTGCTCCCACTGCCAAGGGCGATGTTTGAATTGTTCAACCATGCATTGATTGCATTGACGGACAAAATATAACCTAAAGCGTTTAGCTCACCCTTTCGAACCTTGCTGGGTATGCCGATATATGTTCCGTTCGTAAGATATGCACCGCCGCCTGAATTCCCGTGTTCAATGATGGCGGTGGTTTTGAGATAGGCACCGTCGCTTCCGCTAAAGTCCCCACTCGTATATGTCATGTTGCGCCCAAACGATGCAGGATACCCATAGGTAACGATTTTGGTTCCTAATCGAAGGTTACTGTTGGCCCCTGAAATATTGACTGCGGGGAGCTTCCTATTTTGAGGATTTCGTAACTTGAGAACTGCAACGTCTTGTGTTGGAGAAGTTTTAGCAATGTCCGCAATTTGTCGATCTCCAAAGTAAGGATCATCGCCAAAATTATCTACGAATCCAACGAAGCACCCCACCGTCCCTGCAATAACGTGCTTATTCGTGAGTATAATCCCTGAAGAGTCAATCATCGTACCGGACCCCTGACTCGCCATGCGTGCGTCAACTGGACACAGCAGTTTCACCGTTGCCATTACAATGGTGTCCTGATTCGTTGTCTCGCTAGAGTCGCTTGGTGGGGCCTGCTGTGGCCGAGCCGGTAGTTCGCAATACTGCGCCGTTGTCGGTGGTGCGGTCTCTGCGCTTGGGCAATCGAATGACTTTATGCAGTTTCGATTTTGTATTCCTGAAAGGGAGCATCCGCCCCATGCACCACATGTCCATACGTCTGCATCGCATGCTGGCTGTACGGGAATACACGCCTGCACCGTTGCGGGCGGAGGAGTCGCGATGCTGGGGCAATCAAACGTTTTTGTGCATGTTCGATTTTGAATACCGCGTCCCGAACACTCGCTCCAGTCATCGCAAGACCATGTATCCGAGGTGCAGGGCGGGGTACATGCTTGCTGTAGGATTGGATTCCCACCGGTACAACCGCTTGGGGCCGATGCAGTAATCGTTCTGTCTTGCTGTCCAGCCGAAGAACAAGAACTCCAATTTAAGTACGTCCATGAACTACAAGTCGGCGGAATGTAGGTGCAGGTCTGCGATGTCGCGGGGGAAGAAATGCCGTCTATGCAGGCAATATTTTTAGTGCACGTTCGAGATTGTGAGTTGCTACTAGAACAATCACCCCAGTCAGCACAGGACCACATGTCAGAAGTGCATGAAGGCAGCGGAGGTGTACAGGATTGGGAAATGGTGGGCGATGGGGTATCCGCCAGAGGACACTCGAAGGTTTTATTGCAGGCCCTGGATTGCGTCCCATCAGTAGAGCAGGCGGAATACTCACCGCAAGACCATGTATCTACAGAGCAGATCTGATTATTATCCTTTTCGTAGGTTATTTCAGCTTCACTAAGTACACGGCTGTAGATTTTTAAATCATCAATAGCGATTTTGTTTACAATGTTGTCTTGTCCACCAATAGAACTATTACTAACAAAACTCCATTTATCAGCAGTAATCCTGCCAACACCTGCTGCGGTGCCGAATCCTTTTACTTGCCCATCAACATAAATATAAATGTTTCGTCCGTCATAATTCACCGCATAGTAATGAAAATTCTCATCAATCCTTACGGTTGCTCCTGCGCTTCCATTATTAGTAACGCCCACACCTAAGGAACCATTTTTGTATTGGATATTGAACTCGCCATAAGTCGGGCTTATGCTTTGCGCAATTATCACCGACTGTATCGCGTTGGTTGAATTATCGGTTTTCATTCGGAACGTTATGGCCAGTTGCGATAATTGCGGAAGACCAGCAACGGTAAATCCATCGCCGTTACCACTACCATGTCCACCAAGTGGCGCAGAGAGATCAAAAAATAACGCGCCTCCTCTATAACCGCTCACCGGAACTCCGTTAAAATTTTGACCATTGTAGGTTCCGCTTTTGTCTTTTACCAACCCAGAACTAAGCTCGCTGGCATTGTCGAAACTCCACCAAGATATCGGATCGTTCGTGTCCGCATTGACGACAGGAACACGGCCCAGAAATGAAATTGCAAAAAATATGCCAGAAAGTAAAATTGTGATTTTATTTTTCATAAAGTGATGATCTGCTTAAGTAAAAAATTTTGGGAACTATATACAAAGCAACCCTAACCAAGAAAACCATTATTGACCGCTGTCTGAAACTCCACCATGTTGTATACGGCGATGAGTGCTCTCTGCGGATGCGCCTGCTCCTTGAGCCACCGCATGGCAGCGGGTTTATATCCATTGCCATCTAGGAGAACAACGGTCGGCACGCCTATTTTACAGATGTTGAAAAATGCAAACGGGTACTTTTCATCCACGGAGCCACTGGACTGTTGCCACTTACACTCGATGATGAGGCCGTCTGGCCACTTCTCTTGATTGAGCACGAGGAAGTCGCATTTGCGATCCGTCTCGTAGATGCTTTTGCCGCAATAGATTTGCTTCCCGTACTGCTTGCCTCCTATCGTCGTCCTGTTCGCAAACACCTGTCTTTTGTGATCCCAAAACTCCGTGTAGCCATGCTCTTTGAGCTTGTGCTCGACAAACTGCTCCAAGCTATTGCCCGTCTTGTTAGCGCGTCCGCCGCCGCTAGTAGTTCCTGATGATGAGTTCATGTTCTTTGCCGCGCTGATGCGCCTTACATGACACGGAGCGAGATGCTTCCACCCGTTCGATGGTGTATGCGCGGTAGAGGTCGCGCACAAAGGGAGTATCGGAGTTTGAGAGCATAAAGTACCCGCCCTTCTCGTCTATCTTTCTGCACATGGCGGCAAGTTCGCGGTGCTTATCATCATTGAAACCACTCCCGTTGTAGCCGTCATACGTCGCGTGATACGGCGGATCGAGGTAGTAGAACGCCTGTTGTTTTGGGCGAATGGATGAAAACGATTGGCAAACGATTTTCGTGCCTTGCAGCACTGCATGATCCGCTCGCAATGTGTCCTCGTCAAGGATGGGCGGGTTGGTGTACTTGCCCATCGGAACATTGAACGCGCCATCCTTATTAACGCGGTAGAGGCCATTGAAACACGTCTTGTTGATGTAGATGAATAGCGACGCAATGACCGTTCCGTCCTCTTCCGTAGAGAGGCGTTTCCGCGCCTTGAGATAGTATGTCTTGCCGTGCTTCTGCGTGTGTTCGCGCAAGAGCGTGATCAATCGTTCCACGTCGTCCCGAATGGCAATGTACGTTAGGACGAGATGCAAATTGACATCCGAGAGCGTCGCCCGTTGCGGTTGCAGCGCAAAGTACAACGCACCGCCACCAGCAAACGGCTCATGGTATGCGGTGTACTCCTTCGGCAATCGCTCCATGAGGAGCGGGAGAATAGAACGCTTGCCGCCTACCCACTTGACAAACGGCTTAGCGGGTACGCTCCGTGCCTGTGGTCGCTGCTCATTCGCAATGGCTCCAAGCACCTCGTCAAAACCTGCGGAAATGGGAGGGTGGAAGATTTGCGGTGGACGGCTCATACGGTTGCGGTGAGCTTCTTATAGTGTAGCGTTTTTGTCTCCGCGACGCTTTCCACCGTATTGGCAAAGATACTATCCATTGGGGTATTCCGCTCGTTCCATCGGAAAGCAAACTCGTCCACATACCGCTGGAGATGCTTGCCCGACATGGTGTGATAGGTGCCGTGATACCCGCGCTTGAACAATGCCCAAAAACTCTCGACGTTATTTGTGTGTGCATCGCCTCGGACGTATTCGCCGCTGCTGTGATTGACCGCTTCATGCTTGTAGAGCGATCCGATTTTCGAGTACGACATGAGTTCATCGGTATAGAGCGTGGAACCAATGTCAATGTGTGCGACGATCTTACTTTCGAGCGTTCGCATTTTCGCATTTGGAATGACGGACGCAATGACGTTGCCATTGCGTACCACCATGCCCATAACAGCGTTCTTTGTTTTCAGCGAACGTCCCTGCACACCCTTTGTCCGTTTCGATGCGTGCTTGTTCTTTTCCTTGCCGCCGATGTACGTTTCATCCACCTCGACATTGCCAAACAGCTTGCCGCCGTTCTTCATCGCCTTACGGATACGATGATCCATGAACCACGCCGTCTTTTGCGTCACGCCCAACTGCTTTGCGAGCTGCACGGACGAGATGCCCTTAGGAGACGTAGTGAGGAGATAGATCGCAATGAACCACTTTTGCAGCGAGATTTTACTCTCACCAAAAACGGTGCCCGTCTTGATGGTGAAGTCCTTTCGACACTTCGCGCAGCGGTATCGCTTCCCATCCGCAAAGCGGTTGATCTTGCCGTGGGCGCAATGCGGGCAATAGTCGCCATCCTTGAAGCGGATTTGCTCAAAGTATTGGCGGCATTTCTCCTCGTCCTTGAAGTTGGTCAAAAACTCCAAGAGTGTACTGAATTGGGCGGGTTTCACCATATATACCCATCATACAGGATCATTCTAGGGTTGTCAAGTCCTGTAATGTGGATAACTAAAAACACCCATTTTAGGGTGATTTAGTATATAGTTCCCAAAATTTTTGAATAATATTAAGGAATATTTCGTTTTTCTCTTTCACTAATTTTTGAATTTCTGAATTTGCAACTATACATCCGTGGTAATTAGCCAATTCATCACGATTGGTTGCTTCAAAATACTTTTTGGCGTTTTCAATAAACTGTTTGATGAGAATTTCATCTTGTAACGGGACTCTTACGTTATCAATTTGTCTACTCCCATATTTACGGACAGGGTCTGGCAAAAATAATATTTGGTTGATTTCCGATAATGATTTCGGCGTTACATCATGAAGCTCGCCGCTATTATCAGCCCACACCGCATGAAATTCTGCTTCAGCCATAAGATCGGGAATGGTTTCCCATATCTGCCAACCATACTGAATTGTACCACCCTTGTTTTTAATCACACTTTCAACATTCTTGTAGCATTCACTCTCTATTGAGCCGTTGATTACTTCAACATCTAGATACAAGGGTTTCCCATTCGGTACTAATTGTTCACAAAGAGCTATAATATTTGGCATCATATTTGATGCAACTTTTGGAAGCGGGATAGACATGTTCAAAAGAAGATCTCTATAAGTGCCACGATTCCAAGACCGATCGTAGCGACAACAAGACCTCTCGTTGCTCGCGCCAAGACTTCCGTCCAATGATTGAGTGCCCGGGCTGATTCAGTGCTCGAGGCAGAAAATTTTTCGACCGCATCCTTCAAACACTGCAAGGAGGTGGACAATGTTCCGTTCGATTTCAAGTTCAGGAGACTGATCAAATAGTTCTGGAAAATCGGCGCTTCTGTCATCGGATTCAAGCCGTTCGCATAGATTCCACTCCGGAGACCTTCAACGATCTCCTTCTCGGATGACTCTAAGCCATACTTTTCGAGCGCATTCGGTAGATCGCCCATAAACAAGGAATCGTATTTCGATCTCGTTCCGCATTCTGCCTCGTGGTGCTAAGATGGGTACGGAAGTTAACGTGGGGCCTAAGTTCCCTACACATCTAAAGGATAGCTCCGTTGGCAGAGAATCTCAACCTCGATTCGTCCGCCCAGCCCCGATCGATCCCGCGACGAGGCGGGCGGACAGTAGGGTAAAGGGGTCAAGTCCATTTCTTTAAGTAAAGGGGTCATAAGTAAAGGGTCAGATAAAGGGGTCAAGTCCATTTCTTTGACGATGACGCGATGATGGCTATAGGGAACACGAAGTGATCGAGTGGAAAATGGACTTGACCCCTTTATTCTCTAAACAAATTTGAATCCTGCCGGACTAGTCAGCGCATTATCGTGGAAGACCAGAAAGCGTCATAATTACCATATGGGCACAAAATCAAAATCCGACATATCTAATTCAGCAATACGGATGCTCTTGCAAGAAGCCGGATCATTTTATGATGAAGCTCGGGGTTTCAAAAAATTCAATACGAAAAGCACAGAGTGGAAGGAAGTTTTAGCACTGTTCTCTAACTCGTGCTGTTATTGTGGTGTCGCACTAACTGAAGATAACGTAACTAACGATCATCTTGTACCAATAAACAAAACTGCACTTGGCCTCCATGCTTGGGGCAATATCGTTCCTTGCTGTCAGCGGTGCAACAAGGAAAAACATTTCGGAGACTGGAGAGTGTTTATTAAGAAAAAGAGTGGAGAACAGTTTTATAAAAAGCGTGCGGCCATCATACGAAAGTTTCAAAAGAAATTTAAGTATAACCCAAACCTGAGCCTGAAGGATGTCGCTAATAACCTATATCAAGATGTCGGAGAAGTTTCTTCGGTTTTGGTTAATCTCAGACTCAAACAGGCGCAGGTTATTATCCAAAATCTACTTGGGACACGCTCAAAAAAGTGATCTGACCGTCTATCTACGTTCTCTATAAATTGCTATACATAGTAAACATAAGTAAAGGGGTCAAGTCCATTTCTTTGACGATGACGCGATGATGGCTATAAGGAACACGAAGTGATCGAGTGGAAAATGGACTTGACCCCTTTATTCTCCTTTATTCTGCGACAAAAGATTGCGAAAGCCCTTGAGGTTTCAGTGGATGATCTACTAAAGAAATGATTATGCAAAATCAACTTATCAAACAAGGAGACGGAATAACATGTCCAATTGCAGTCGTTGTGAAAGACGGCAAAGTTCTAACTGGTCATCGTCATTATACGCCAGATAAGTGGAAGAAAATATCAGTATGGACAATTCCAGGTGGTCGCTCTGATATCGGAGAGACAGTTGAACAAACTCTCCGACGAGAGGTTGCTGAAGAAGTTGATATCACAGATTTGAATATTTTGGATTTTATTGGCGAAGTGCCTGGCGCAAAAGAGGGTGATGTAGTTCTTATGTTTTATTGCACAACGAAGCAGGACGCAAAACTCATGGAGCCAGAAAAATTTTCCGAATGGAAATGGGTTTCAATTCAGGACTACATCGCCGGCGAAGCATATAGTGGTTTTAATCCTCCTGCACGGAAAATGATTACTGACTATCTTCTAAAAATCTAACCAACAGACAATGTGACAATGAATGCCTGGATGGAGAAATTGGACTTGACCCCATTTCCGCATTTCCTGACCCCATTTCCCCACTTCGCAAACCCGCAATGACAGCATGGGAGGTAGTTTTTTACTTTTTTACACGCTCAAATATGTACTCCCCTGGTATGCGTACGGCAATCGGCACATTGATGACGATGGGGTTGTTGCTCGGATTGCATGTACCAGTGGCGCGTGCGTGCGTGAGCGGAGAGTTCACTCGGCCGGGCCAGCGTGTTGAGTTGACCGGGCGAACGCGCATGCTCGTGACGTGGGATGGGGAAGTGGAGCGATTCGTGGTGGACCTCGCCTATCAAAGCGATGCAAAAGATTTCGGTGCGGTGTTCGCGCTGCCAGCGCAACCAAACATCGCGAAGGCACACGAAGCGTTGTTTAAAGAACTCATCGAGTTCACCAGGCCACTCCCGAGGCGACGTCTTCCTGGAAGTGTTGATGTGGGAGTCAGTAGGGTAAAATTTGGTCGCGGCCAGACATCGGCTGCAGGTGTTTCGGTCATCAAAGAACAATCTATTGGCGATTTTGATGTGACGACGCTCGACGCATCAGATGCTCGCGCGCTTACGGAATGGTTAGAAGATCGCGATTATGTCATTACGGATCAAGATCGTGAGAATTTTCGTCGTGCGGTCGCGCAGCGCGGGACAGTGTTTGTTGCCGTGCGTATTAATGCGACGCGTGCACGGGTGAGTAGTAGCATCCTTGGTACCTACAACACGCCGCCGCTCGCATTTGCATTTCGGCCTGTTCAACCCGTCATTCCACTACGTCTTGCTGCTGATAACGACCCCACGCAACGGTTTTCTGTTTGGACGATCGGCATTGATCCGTATGTCATTCCGGGAGCCGGACTGGTATTCAGTGGACGAGTTGGGCGGTCCACCTCGAACAGCGCGTATCCGCATCTCTCTCCGTACCTCTGGTCCCCTGCGTGGATGGTTGCAATGGAAGTGGATATCGATCCGACTCGCATCCGTGAAGATCTCGCGCTTGTGCCGTGGGATGCACCGTACGAAGAGCGCGTGCACTACGATGATCCGCTCATGTTCCTCATGCCGAATCATGTGCAAGAGTCCGCTGGTGTTGTCATGTCGAGGAGTCAGCTCACGATCACCACCGCTGCCTACAACATCGATGTACCACCAACCTTGATGGAGCGCATCATCGAGTTTTTCTGGCGATGGGCACTACTCGGTATGGTGCTTGCTACCTTCTTTACAGCTCACCTATTCATGGCACGCGCGCTCCACACGCTTGCGCGCCATCGTGGTATTCCGCATCGAAGCTGGATTGCCTGGATTCCGTTGTTCAATATAGATATCGCACGGCGTATTGTTGGTGCCTCATGGTGGTGGGGTGTATGGAGTGCTTTGCCACCGGCGATGTTGGCGATCGGTTGGACAAGTTTGGTCGTTGCTCAATTCGTGTACGAGCGCAATGTACCACCCGAACCGGATTTCTATGTATTCCTTACGTTCTTTGGTGTGCTCTTCCTGCTTGCCCTGGAGCAGGCAGGTACATGGGTTGGTCTTTGGATGAAGATGGCGCGTTCCTGTTTCCATTCGAGGTGGTACGGTTTATTGTTTGCCGTTCCGATTTTTGGCGCGGTGCTATTTAACGTCATGGTCGCGTTAATGATTCGTACGGCGCATCTTCGCATACAAAACAATCCACCCGCTGGAGGTATCCTCAATGATGGTGTATGAAGACCCTCATCTTCGACATTGAGACCATCGGAGAGCGATGGGAGGATTTGGATGAGCAGACGCGAGGCGTTGTGGAGAAGGCGGTGGGGAGGAAGGCGGAGGAGAGGGGATTGGACATGGAGGTGCTGCTGGCGCAGGAGCAGGAGGAACTCGGGTTGTCGCCGTTGACGGGTGAGATCGTTTCGGTTGGGGTGCTCGATGCGGAGACGGAGAAGGGGGCGGTGTACTTTCGGGCTCCGGGTGCGGATGTCGCACCGTTTGAGGAAGATGACGTGAAGTACGAGGCGATGGATGAGGCGGGGATCCTGGCGAAGTTCTGGGAGATCGCGCGGTACGCACAGACGTTCGTCACGTTCAATGGCCGGTCGTTTGATGTTCCGTACCTCATGATTCGTTCTGCGGTGCATCGGATCAAGCCGACGAAGGACCTCATGCGCGGGCGGTATCTCTACCAGTGCGCTGCCAATGCGCAGCATGTGGACCTCAAGGAGCAGCTCACGTTCTACGGCGCGACGTTCCGGCGCCACTCACTGCACCTCTACTGTCGCGCGTTTGGCATTGAGACCCCCAAGGACGGCATGGATGGTAGCGAGGTGGGGGAGTACTTCCGCCGCGGCGACTTCCTCGACATCGCACGCTACAACGCTCGCGATATTCGCGCTACGAAAGCCCTCTACGACGTATGGCGGGAGTATGTGCAGGTTGGTAATGGTACTTCATGATCGGTATTGCTATGCAGCACGCTGTCACCGCACAACCACAGGACATCCTTCGAAACGTGTTCGGGTACGAGACGTTTCGGCCGTACCAGCGGGAGGCGATTGAGCTCATCATGCAGGGACGATCGGTACTCGTGGTATTGCCGACGGGTGGTGGGAAGTCGCTCGTGTACCAGGTTCCGGCGATTGCGCGTGCCGGCCTCGCGATCGTGTTCTCGCCGCTCATCTCGCTCATGCGGGATCAGGTGGACGCCCTCCGCGCGGCGGGCGTGCGCGCTGCGGTGCTCAACTCAACGCTCACGAGCGGTGAGCGTGATGGCGTGTGTCGCAGTGCCGTGCGCGGTGAGCTCGACCTCCTCTACATTGCACCGGAGGGTTTTTTCACGGATCGGTTTCAGGATTTCCTCCATAAGCTCGATCGCGTCTCGCTCATCGCGGTGGATGAAGCGCACTGCATCTCCGAGTGGGGGCACGAGTTCCGTCCGGAGTACCGGCAGCTCAGCCGTCTCCGCGAGCAGTTCCCGAACGTCCCCATTGTCGCGGCAACAGCAACTGCAACCGCGCAGGTGCGCCACGACATCATCGAGCAGCTCCGCGTTCCGGACATGGAGACCCTCGTCGGGAGCTTCGAGCGGTCGAATCTCACGCTCCGTGTCGAGCCCAAGCGTGACCTCTTCGCACAGGTCTCCCGCATCCTCGCGCGGCATCGCGGTGAGGCCGGCATCATCTACGCTGCCACGCGCAAGAAGGTAGAGGAGCTCGACCATGTCCTCAACGAGTCGGGCTTCAGGACGCTTCCGTACCACGCGGGTATGGACGCGACGCTCCGCGACCGTCACCAGCGCGCGTTCGCGAACGACGAAGTGGAGACCATCGTCGCAACCGTCGCGTTCGGCATGGGCATTGATAAGTCGAACGTCCGGTACGTCATCCATGCGGGCATGCCAAAGTCGCTCGAGGGGTACTACCAGGAGGTTGGCCGCGCCGGTCGCGACGGACTGCCGGCGGAGTGCGTCGCGATCACCGCGAACGGTGACATCGCCACGCAGCAGTACTTCATTGATCGTGCGGAGCAGGAGGACGAACGCGCACGTATGCACCGCCAGCTCGAACGCATCGTGCGGTTCATGCGCACCGTCGAGTGTCGGCACGCGGCGATCCTCAGCTACTTTGGCGAGGAGCGAAACGGGTGGACGTGCGGGGACCGATGCGATGCGTGTCAGACCGAGCATCTCGATGAGCACGATGTGACGGAGGACGCCCAGCGCGTGCTCGCGGCGGTCGCGCACATCGAGCGAGGCGGATTCCCCGTGGGCGCAGGCAAGCTCGCGCAGGTGCTCGCGGGGTCCGCAGCCGCGGACGTCGCACGGTTTGCACAGCACCCAACCTTTGGTGCACTTCGCGGTCGTCCGCGGTCCGCTATCCGTGACCTCATTGATACGTGTATAGATCGTGGCTTCCTTGCACAGGAATCCGGGAAATATCCGGTGCTCCGACTGGCGGAGCGCGCGGCGACGGTGCTCCGCGGCGAGGAGCGCGTGCTCGCGCGCGTGCGCCGTGCACGCGCGGTAGAGCATGAGGCCGAGTATGACGCGGAGCTCTTCGACGCACTTCGCGCGTGGCGCGCGGGAGAAGCGCGGAACGACGGCGTTCCACCGTACGTCATCTGCTCGGATAAGGTGCTCGCAGACCTCGCCGCGTACCTTCCGCACACGCCAGATGAGCTCCTCCGTATTTCCGGCATCGGTACGCATCGCGCGCAGCGGTTTGGCACCGCGATGCTCGCGACAATCGCGCGTCACGCTGCGGAGTACAATCTCGTGTCGCGCATGGCCGACTACCCGTCTCCCACCACGAAGGGAGCGGCGGCGAAACGCTCCTTCGCATCCGACTCCGACACCGTCTCCGAAACGCTCGCGTACTACCGGCAGAGCTGGTCGGTCGCGCGCATCGCGACGCACCGTGCGCTCACGGAGCAGACCATCGTCGCGCACCTCGCACAGTGCGTTCGCGATGGGCGCATTCCGGTTGAAGACGTGCGCGCGTTCGTTCCCGAAGACCGCGAGCGGACGATCCGCGCGGCGTTCGCGCAGGTTGGCGTTCTCGACGCACTCAGTCCGGTCAAGCAGGCGCTCCCGCGTGACATCTCCTACGCCGATCTCCACTTCATCCGTGCGGTCATCCAGCGAGAAGCGGGGTCACCGTGACACGCTATGCCACCGCACTCGCGTCCATCGTCATCATCGCCCACCGTGCCGCTCGCGGAGCGTATGCGTCCGCGCTCGTTCGCTGAGTTCGTCGGACAGACGGAGCTCGTCGGGGGCGGCACCTTTCTCCGACAGGCCATCGTGGAGGACCGCGTGCCCTCCATGGTGCTCTGGGGGCCGCCCGGGAGTGGCAAGACGACACTCGCGACGATCATCGCGGCGGCAACTGCAGCCGAGTTCATCCAGATATCCGCAACGGAGAGCGGACGCAGCGATCTCCGTGTGCACGTCGCGCGTGCGGAGGAGGGGAGACGGCTCGGCCAGCGCACGGTGCTCTTCATTGATGAGATTCACCGGTGGAACAAGGCGCAGCAGGATGCACTCCTCCCGCACGTGGAGCGGGGCACCGTTACACTCATCGGCGCGACGACGGAAAATCCGAGTTTCGAGATCAACGCCGCGCTCCTCTCGCGCACGCGGGTGTTCGTCCTCGCGCGACTTCCCGAAGCGGCGATCGTGCAGCTCCTCCGTGCTGCGCTCGCCGATCGCGTGCGCGGTCTCGGCACGCAGCAGCTCGCGGTCGCAGATGAGGTACTCGTCCACATCGCGCGCATGGCGAACGGCGACGCGCGTATGGCGCTCAACACGCTCGAAGCGGCGAGCAGCGGAGGTGGAGCGGTCACCGTTGCCCGCATCAACGACGTTCTCCAGCGGTCGCACCTCCTCTACGACAAGAACGGCGAGGAGCACCACAACGTCATCTCCGCGCTCCACAAGTCCATCCGCGGTGGCGACGCCGACGCTTCGGTCTACTGGCTCGCACGCATGCTCGAGGGAGGGGAGGACCCGGTCTACGTCGCACGTCGGCTCGTGCGTGCGGCAGCGGAGGACATTGGTCTTGCCAACCCTTCGGCACTCATACTCGCGAACGCGGTTTTTGATGCGTGCCACAGGATCGGCATGCCCGAGTGCAGCGTGCACCTCGCCGAGCTCGTCATCTACCTCGCAAAATCCAAGAAGGACGCCTCGGCCTACTTCGCGTACCAGCGCGCCGTCGCTGATGTCCGTGCACGGGGGAACCTCCCCGTTCCTCTCCACATCAGGAACGCACCAACGAAGCTCATGGAGGACCTCGGGTATGGCAAGGGCTACCGGTACGGCCACACGCAGGACGACCGCGATCAGACCTACCTCCCGCCAGAACTCCAGGGAACGCACTACATGTGACCTCTTGCGGACGTGCTATACTCTAGGGACTTCTGCAAAAGTGTGTCATTGCGAGCCCGAGTCCTCGAGGGCGTGGCAATCCCGGCCACTTGGTTCCGCGAGATTGCCACGTCGCGGATTCCGACGTTGCGAGATGGAGGCAAGCCGGAATCCCGAGCTTGCCTCGGGACTCCTCGCAATGACAGCGCAGGGGTGTTTTTCTACGGTCGCACTCTAGAGTATTGCGTGCCACGTTGGTATAATCGCTCGTGCAGACACGTCCATCGTACTCATCACGTCTCGGCCTATGGTCATGCCTCCACTCTCACGTCACGTTGTCCTCGGTGTGCTCGGCGGACTCCTTGCCGTTGCGCTCACGGTCTTCACCGCCGCGGCGACCGCCGTGAAGCTGCGTGAGTACCGCACGATCGGTTCAACGCCCGTCGAACGCACGTTGACTGTTTCCGGCATCGGTACCGTGCGTGCGGTTCCGGATCTCGCGAGCATCAGTGCCGGCGTGACCGTCGAGGAATCCGACGCGGCGCGCGCGCAGTCGGAGGGAAATCGCCTCATGCGCCAGGTGACGGATGCCGTTGTCGGTGTAGGTATTCCGGATCTCGACCTCCAAACCTCGGACTACTCGGTCTACCCGCGGTACGAGTACCCGAACACCGGGGACCGCATCCTGCGCGGCTACACGGCATCGCAGTCCGTGACCGTGACAATCCGGAATCTCGATCTCGTGAACGCGGTGCTCGATGCGCTCCGCACGAGCGGCGCGACCAATGTGGGGGCGCTCCAGTTCACGCTTGACGATCCGGAGCAGTTCCACACGCAGGCGCGCACAGATGCTATTGCGGACGCGCGTGTGCGCGCACAGAACATCGCTACGCTCCTCGATGTTCGGCTCGGTCCGGTGACGTACTTTTCCGAATCCGGTGGCGCGCAGCCGCCCGTCTTCCTCGACTACGCGCTCGGCATGGGGGGCGCGGCAGAGAAGAGCGCACCCGATATTCAGACCGGAGAGAACAACGTCGTCGTTTCTGTGAGCGTGACGTACCGCATGGATTAGGCCTCGCGCCAAAATAACTTGTTCAACTTGCGCCCAGCGTCTGGCCAGATTTCGTCGCTCCGACCGAATGAAACCGTAAGCGTAGCCGAGCTACGGTGAGGATTTCATGACCGAGGAGCGGCGGAAGATGGTCGGACGATGGGATGCAAGGTGGCAAGGTTATTTTGGTGTGAGGCCTTAGTGCACGCGAGCGTTCCCTATGCGCATCGGACGGTTCGTACTCACGGCGGCGTTCCTCCTCATCGCGCTGCCTGCATCGGCACACCTCCCGCGCACCGCGACGGGATCGGAGGTGGTCGTCACCGACCCGGAGCACTCCCAGGTCTTCTACGGCGAGCTCGCAGGCGATGCGGTGACGTATCGGATCGTTGCTGAAAAGGGGTTCAACCTCTTCGTGAACATCCTCACGCCGCTGCGATCCAATCCGGATGGACGATTCTCCGTGCAGGTGGTACAGCGCATCGGCGAACGGCGCGCGCCCATCGCAGATCTCGATGGCACGGAAGGGGAGTGGCCACTGTTCCACGAGCCGTTCGCAGACGATGATTACCGTAAGGGGCCAGAGTTGGGCAAGCGTGTCACCCCCGGAACCTACGAGATTGTCGTGTGGAACGATGCGATGCAGGGGAAGTACGCGCTCGCCTTGGGGGAGATCGAACGTTTCAACGCTCTCGATGTCGTCCGACTCCTCGTCGTGTTGCCGCTCCTCAAGGTGCAATTCTTCGGGTGGAGTATCCTGGAGGTTATGGGTTCGCGCATCGGCGTGGCGTGGGCGATCATCCTCCTCATCGTCCTCGGTGGCGGTGGCGCGATTGTCCGTCGCGCACGTCGCATCGCGCGGCAGGAGCACGCCGCGCACCAGTCGGAATCGTCACCGCTCGACCCTCCCATCATCCTATGAGCGCACAGGAGACCCACGGCGCAGACGGGCGCGAGCTCACACTGGAGCAGCGTCGCATTCTCTGGGAGGGCGGAACCGATCTTTGGTGCTCTCGCACCAGCTTCGGAGGGAACATTCGGATGGAGGCCTGCCTGTCCGCCGTAGCTTTATGCGAAGGCGGGAAGGCCTCCGCTACATCATTTTTCTACACGCTTAATATATGATCCACACTCGTGAGTACGGATTTTTTGCAGGCGGATTGGTGATCGGCATTTCGGCCATCGCCATCGTCCTCCTCCAGACCCCCATTGGCGCATCCGTGTACGGCGTGCGGTCCGCCGGAACGGATGCGAGCGATGACATAGGAGTTCCCGCAGCGGTCGTTGTGCAGGAGGCCCCGGCTGCTGCGCCCACTGATGTGCAACCCGACGGCCTCATCGCGGAAACCCCAGCGCCCCGCGCGGAGGACGCGCGTCGTGTCGTCGGTGGCGTACCGGAACAGGTGGCAAAAGTATCCTGGCCATCATCACTCGATGCGCGTAATGTCACTGCGGCATCGCCACTCCGCACGACCGCGACGAACCTGTTTGCACGCGTCGTGCCAGATGCCATCGCGCGCGGGGCGAGCGATGCGGAGGAGCGCGCGGCGATCGCGTTCATCGCGCTCGGTCCGGATGGTGTTGATGACCGCGACCCCTGCGTCACCATTGGTGCCGGAGAGCGCGCCGCGCTGCTCGATGCGTACGTCCGCACGCAGGGCGCACTCCCCGAGCAGACGACCGACTACCAGTTCACCTGCTCCCTCGTGACGAACCCCGATGCACCCATTGACATCACGAAGCAGTTCCCCGATCATCGTCGCATTGATCTCGAGCCGCTCGCGCTGCGGACGTTCACGAGGTTCTTCGGGCGGCTCCCATCGCAGAACGCGAGTGGTGAACCGCTCTCACAGGTGCTCGCCGATCGTGACTGGTGGGCGATTAAGTACCTCACGTACTTCCCGGTGCTCGCGTCATCGCGACGGAACCTCGATCGTGAGCGTGCGTGCATTACCGCGTTTACCGATGCATCGCTCCAGTCCTACCACGGTGAAACGCTCGTTCTGAAGCCCGCGGGCGAGCAGCCCGACGATCTCTGGGACTGGTCCTTCGTCCGTGCGTGCGCGTACTCCGGCGCCCCCTTCCTCGAGCGCTTCCGCACGCGTCCCTAGTGCATATCAGCGCATTATCTGCGTAATCAGCGCAGTGATCTCCTTACTATCGGCGCATGATCTCCCTACTATGACCAGGATCACGGAGCTCCTCGTGCGCAACATTATCTTTGGCGTGGAGGATAGCTTGGTATCCACGATGGGTCTCCTCGCCGGCGTTGCGGTGTCCGGCGTTTCGCGCTCCACCATCATCGTCACCGGCGCGATCCTCATTTTCGTGGAGGGATTCTCCATGGGCGCTGGGAGTTTGCTCACCGAGCACTCGGTTGCGGAATTTCAGGGCAAGGAGGCACGGGTGACGAAGCGCGACGTGCTCGGCGGTGCGATCATGCTCGCATCGTACTTCTTCGCCGGATTTATCCCGTTGCTCCCGTACGTCTTCCTGTCCGTGCAGGCAGCGTTCTGGGTCTCCATCGCGTGCTCGCTCCTCGCGCTCTTCCTCCTTGGCATCGGCGGCGCGTTGGTATTCCGGACGAGAGCGATCGGGCACGGCCTCGAAATGCTTCTCGTCGGTGGCGGTGCGCTCGCTATCGGTGTTGCTGTCGGTCGTGTCGTCCATGGGTTTGTCTGATCGTTATGCATGTCTCACGCCATCGGCACACCGCAGTGCCCGCGGTCTACGCGCTTTTTGAGCAGGAGGGGCGGTACCTCTTCATGCTCCGCAAGGGGAGTGGGTACTTCGATGGGTGGTATGGTGTTCCGTCGGGACACGTGGAACCCGAGGAGCTCCCCGTGGCTGGATTGCTCCGCGAGGTGCATGAGGAGATCGGCATCACGTTGCGCGTGGACGATGTGGAATTCGTCCACACGCTCTACCGCGCGGCAGAGGACGCGACGGGTGAGCGCGTTGATTTTTTCTTTCGCGTCCGGCAGTGGAGCGGGTCACCTCGTATCTGCGAGCCCCACAAGTGCGATGCACTCGCTTGGCTTTCACCCGATGCACTTCCACCGAACGTCATGCCGTTCATCGTACGAGTCCTTCGTTCCCTCGCCGAAGGCAAGTTCTACGACGAGCTCTCGTTCGCGACACGATGACGACCACCTCATCATCGGTGGCGAGCGTTGGCAGCATATCCTCCGTCAGCCATCATTCCGTGGTACGGCTTGACGTGGTTCGTGGTTGTGCTACGATCCGGTCACTATCGTATGACGCAGGACGAGCACACACCGCCACCCGCGACGCTTCGCGCGGATCGCATCCGCGCGGTTCTTCGTGATGTGCAGGACTTCCGCTTCCGGCAGATTGAGGTCGCGCTGTTCGATCCGTCCATCCGTGCGTGGGCAGACGTCACGACGCTCTCCCACGCCATGCGGGAGGCACTCGCCGCGGTCCCGTGGATGTCCGTGACGCAGGCGGCGATCCTCAAGAGTCGCGCGGGCGATACGTTCAAGGCGGCGCTCGCCACAGAGGACGGGCTCGTTTTCGAGAGCGTGCTCATGGCGAATCGTCGCGGGCAGTGGACGATCTGTGTGTCCTCGCAGGTGGGATGTGCGATGGGGTGCACCTTCTGCGCAACCGGCGCGATGGGACTCACGAGGAGCTTGACTGCAGATGAGATCGCCGACCAGTACCGGTTCTGGATGTACTGGCTCCAGGACCACGCCGAAACGGTCAAGTATGCGCGCATCAGCAACATCGTGTTCATGGGCATGGGCGAGCCACTTGCGAACTACGCGAATGTGAAATCCGCGATCACGACGTGGCTGCGTGTGACGGACATCGGGACGACGCGTATCACCGTTTCGACCGTTGGTGTCCTCCCGCAGCTCGAGCGCATCCTCACGGATCCCGCGTGGCCGCACGTCCGCATCGCCATCTCCCTCCACAGTGCCAATGAGGAACGTCGCCGCGAGATCGTCCCCACGACCGCTCCAAAGTTCCTCGAACGCCTCGCGGATTGGGCGCAGCGATACCACCAGTCGCTCGGGAATCGTCGCCACCATGTGACGTACGAGTACACGCTCCTCAACGAGGTGAACGATACACCCGAGCACGCGCGGGAGCTCGCGCGTTTCATCGCGCGAACAGGGTCGAGCAAGGTGAACGTCATCCCGTGGAATCCCGTTGCGGGCAAGCCCTTCGTACGCGCACAGCAGGAGCGCATTGACACCTTCAAGCGCGTCCTCCTCGATGCCGGATACACCGTCACGCAGCGGAAGACCATGGGCGACGACATCGCCGCGGCCTGTGGACAGCTCGCAACGGTGAAACGTTCGGCATCGTGATGAATGTTTTTTAGTATGCGAGAGTACATCATCGCGTGTATCCCGCCAGCGGAGGTCGCGGCACGTGCCATTGCGATGAGCCAGGCGCTCCAGCGACGCGGAGGCCTCTTCGTACTCGACAAGACCCGTGAGCGTCCGCACGTCACACTCTACTACACCATACTTCCCAGTGGCGTGCTGCACATCGTTCGCGAGCGTCTCGCACGCATCGCCACAGCGATGGAGCGGCCACTGCTCGTCGCGACGCGCTTCGCCCGCCAAGAGCGGTGGATTGATGTGGAATACGAATCGCACGCAGCGTTGGTGACACTCCAGCGAGCGGTCATCGAGGCAGTGAACCCACTGCGAGCGGGTCATTTGCGTGCCAGAGATGCCGCACGTCTCCCTCGCGCTCTTCCGGAGGTGCGGCAGAACATTGAGCAGTACGGCTACCGATCCGTGGGCGCACTGTACCGACCACATCTCACGTTGACGCGGATGGCGAATGATGACGATGGGGGAGTGCTGCCAGTGGAGGAGCTTGAGCACTTCTCATGCGTTCCTGCAGCTATTGGATTGTTTGCCGCTGGTGCGCACGGGACGTGTGTGCGGCTCCTGAGCACCTTTGCACTTCGCTCGTAGGGTTATTGCCAAGCCTACATACCGCCCCTCCCCGCTACTTCGCTCTGCGAGCTACCCTCCTTCGCGCAACGCTACGGAAGGGCACGGCGCAGCGCAGGCCTCTCGCTCTCCCTCCCCATGAGACCATGGAGAGGGGGAGGATCAGAAGGAATGAGCGTCTCTCTGGTATACTGGAGGTTCACGGAAGACCTCCCTATGTTTGCCGCATTTGTCCTCACGGTTGCATTGCTCACCAGCGGGACGCTGGCGGGTGTGTTCGATCAACCGCCGGACCTCGATGCGCCCCTGCGAGCGATCTACCTCACTTCTGGTGGTGCGGCGAGTTCGTCATTCGACCGATACGTGGAGATCGTTGCCTCGACTGAAGTCAATGCGATTGTCATAGACCTCAAGGACCCGGATGGACGCATTGCGTTTCGACCGGTAACAGAACCCATCCGCGCGATCGCGCCGGAGCGTTACACGATCAAGGATTTGCCTCGAAAACTCGATGCCATCCATGCGGCGGGCGGTTCTGCGATCGCGCGAGTCGCAGTTTTTCAGGACAATTGGTTCGCCGAGCGTCATCCAACCGAGGCACTGCAGCGGCCCGGCGGCGCGCTCTGGCGCGACAGCATTGGGTACGCATGGCTCGATGCGGCATCACCGGTCACCAGCCAGTACGCCGTTGACATGGCGCATGAGGCCGCCGCGTTGGGATTTGACGAGGTGAACTTCGACTACATACGGTTTCCGTCCGATGGTGCGCTCCGGAGCATCGTGTTCCCGCACTGGGATGGTGAGACACCAAAGACCGAGATCGTGCGGCGGTTTGGTGAGACGATCAAGCGGGATGTAGGCGGTTCGGGCATCCGTACCTCTGCGGACGTCTTTGGGCTTTCCTTCTACGCGGCAGATGGCATGGGCATCGGCCAGCACCTCGAGACGTTTGCGCCGTACTTTGATGTGCTCGCGCCAATGGTCTACCCCTCGCACTACGCGAGTGGATTTGGTGGGCATGCAAATCCCGCCGATGCACCCTACGATGTCATCAATCGCACGCTCGAGCGCGGTATGGCGCGCATCGCTGCGCTGCCAGAGGAGCAGCGTCCAGCGGTGCGGCCGTGGCTCCAGGATTTTAACCTCGGTGCCGTCTACACCGACGCAATGGTACGCGCACAGATGCAGGCAGTGGATGATAACGGCGGCTCCGGTTGGATGCTCTGGAATCCCGTGGGGAGGTTCCATACGGGCGCTCTCCATCGCGAGGGAATGCGCGCGTCGGGCACAGAGTGATCTCGCCGCCATGGGAACAGCGGATCGTAAAACACCCTCGAGCATATCGGGGGTGTTTTTGCGTCCTGTACGTCTCTATGCTCATATCCTCTGGCATATGGACCATAATAAAAAGGATAGAGAATCGTTCGGAGCGTGTATTGTTGGGTGTTTTTGTGGTATTCATTGTGTTCGGTATCTGTTCGGTTTTGTCAGTGTGGATTGACGTAGTGGATGAAAGTGGAGGATAATAGTATTGAAGTGGTAGAAAGTGGATAAGAATGGGGATAACTGAACTATCTTTGTGAGCAAGTGAACACGATCGGTGTTCGAACCAAAAGAGTGTTCAACCATTTTTTGTTCAGCTGAGCCGCTTTCTTCTATCCTCCGCTAGGATTTTGGGTTTCACGTCGGAATCGTATGTTCATCGGAGAATACCGCCACAGCATTGATGAGAAGGGGCGGCTCGCGGTGCCGACGAAGTACCGTGCGAAGCTCGCCAAGGGTGCAGTCGTCACACGTGGGCTCGATCGCTGCTTGACTATCTATCCAGCGGAATCGTGGAAGGCACTCGCAGGGAAACTCGCATCACTGCCTATCAGTAAGTCCAATACCCGTTCATTTTCGCGGTTTCTGCTCGCAGGAGCGATGGATGTGGAGCTCGACAAGCAAGGACGGATCGTCATTCCGGAGTACCTGCGTGCGTTTGCCGGAATGGGAAAGTCCGTCGTGGTTGCCGGTCTCTACGATCGCCTGGAGGTGTGGGATCAGGACGCATGGGAGCGCTACCGCACGACGGCCGAGCAGGGATCTGATGCCGTGGCGGAGGCGCTCGAGGGAGAGTTGGGGATTTAGGATCATGGAACACGTCCCCGTGCTCCTCCGAGAGGTCGTTTCGCACCTTGGGCTGCGGCCAGATGATGATGCGATTGATTGCACGTTCGGTTCGGGTGGCTACACGTGTGCGATGCTCCGCGAGACAGCTCCGGATGGTCGAGTCCTCGCGATTGATCGTGATCCGAGCGTCCGCGGTGCGAGCATTGATGAGCGGGTGGTGCTCGTGCACGGCTCATTCCAGGACATTGACACCACCGCAGCGGAGACGGGGTTTCTCGCGCCGCGCGCGATCGTCGCCGATCTCGGCCTCTCCTCGCCTCAGCTCGCCGATCCAGACCGCGGGTTCAGCTTCCAGCACGACGGTCCGCTGGACATGCGGTTTGATCCGACGAGCGACCAACCAACCGCGGCATCACTCATCGCCACGCTGCCGAAGGAGCATCTCGAGCGGATCATTCGCGAGTACGGCGAGGAACGCCACGCGCGCGCGATCGCTGCGGCAATCGTAGACCGACGTGCACGGAAGCCGCTCACGACTACCGGCGATCTCGCGGACTGCATTGTGGCCATCCTGCCCAAGCGTGGGAAGGTCCACCCTGCGACGCGAACATTCCAGGCCCTCCGCATTGCGGTGAACGATGAGCTCGCGACGATACGGCTATCCATTCCGAAGATGCTCGCGCTTGTTGCTCCTGGCGGACGTGTCGCAATCGTGAGCTTCCACTCGCTTGAGGATCGGATCGTCAAGCAGGAGTTCCAGGGTGCGGAGGAACGTGGTTGGGGCACCCGCATCACGAAGAAGCCCGTGACACCGTCGAGCGAGGAGCTTGAGTCGAACCCTCGGAGCCGATCTGCAAAACTTCGCGTCATTGCGCGCCGCACCTGACCCCCCATTCCTCGCACCACTCCTACCCCATGTTCTCCATCGCACTCCCATTCTCTCTGACGCAGTTGACGCGACGCCGACGGCGCCGCGGGCGAACGTCGGTGCTCCAGCGCGCGCGGGGCATCGATGTGCGGCCGTGGAACGTCCTCATGATCCTCGCGCTCTGCGCGTGCACGCTGGGCTACCTCGCGCTCGTGAATGGGAATGCCACCGCGGGCTACGAGCTCCAGGACCTCGAGGATCGCGCATTGGTGCTCCAGGACACCACGCGCCAGCTCGAGCTCAAGACCATTGCGATGCAGTCCGAGGAGCGCGTCCGCGCACGCATTGTTGATCTCGGCTACGTCGAGGTGGTGAGCGTCCGCTACCTCACACAGGATGGCTCCGTGGCACGGCGGTAGGACCTTTCCCCTTCGAGGCGACGTCGTCGCACCTCATGTTCCCCTACGACACCGTGGGCTTTGCCCACCCCGTTCTTTCATCCCCCATTTCGTACTTCGTAGGGGGACATGAGCTGCGAGTGGTAGTTTCTCGGAAATGCAAGCAAGATACTATCGTGGTATTTGTGCTGAGCTGAGCGGAAATAATTGTCTCCTCCTTGACAGAAGCACGAAATCGTGCTATTTTTTTATGTTCCGTCTGCCCACGGATTGGGCATGTGCGGACAGGAGGAGATCGTTGAAAATACAATTCTCTCCCCACGCGTTCGATCGCGTGGAGAAGCGTCTCACCATGGACGCGGAAGCCATTGCGACGCTGTTCCACTGGGACCTGAGCGTCCTCATCGGAGCCCATGCAGATGAGGGACGTACGCATCACCTGTTCTACAGCGGCGTGGACGATGACTACTTCATCGCGGTGCTGCACGACTCCGGATGGGTCGTCACCGTGCTACCGATCGCCTACGCGCGGTGGCCGGTAGGTGCCGATGTCCTCGCGCGAGCGCGAGCACTCGCGACGGGAAGCGATCCCGTGCGCGCTCCTGCGGCGGAGGTCTCCGCGTCACGGAGCGATTCGAAGCGGACCGTACGCATCCTCATGTACGTCGTCCACTGCCGTACCAACGGGCATAAGCAGTTGGAGGTGTGTGAGCTCCAGGTGGATCACGCACGTGAGCTCCGCGACATCGTCGTGGACAGCAGCGTACACGATGTCGTGCGACAGCATCTTCCCACGACCATGGCGCAGATCCACGGGAAACCCTGGCGCGCCGGCGGTCTGTTCGCAGTTATGGGCGGCAAGCGCAATCGCCAGTCCCTGTCCTTTCAACTCCAACCGGCAACGTGTGCCGCCTAAATCCGAGGAGGGTTCCATGTCTGTCCAGGAGAGTCATCACGCGGACACCTGTCCCGTGGATATGTTCGGCAATCTGTTCGTGGATGATCATCCGTACACCTGCCGGATGCGCGAGCTCGGCCTGCAGCGTGCGGTGGTCGAGCCAATCCTCATGCCAGTGAACTACGGCTTCACCTGCGGCCTCCAGTTCATGCTTTCGGGTTCGCAGGACGTGCTGGTCGTCGCGGGCGAAGTGCAGAGACACGATGATGTGCGTATTACGGTGCGCTTCACCTCCATGCTCCCGGCAACCCAACGTGCGATCGTAGCCCTCATGGAGCGGAGCGCACGGCGACAGCGACAGCGAGCTCCTCGTCGCTGAGCGAGACGGTGCGTGAGCGCCCCGATCCTCCACGGATCGGGGCGCTTCTCTTTGCGCTACGATGATAATGAGCGTCTAACATCTCTCACATGTCTCATTTTACGATTACGAATACGAGTGCGACTTCCGCTGCGCGAGCGGGAGAGTTTGTGCTGCCGCACGGAACGATACAGACGCCGACGTTCATGCCGATCGGTACCGTAGGTGCCGTGAAGCACATGACACCCGCAGAGCTTCGGACCGCAGGGGCACAGATCATCTTGAGCAACACGTACCACCTCATGCTGCGGCCAGGGACGGACGAGCTCGCGCGACGAGGCGGGTTGCATCGCTTCATGGGGTGGGACGGGCCGATCCTCACGGACAGCGGTGGGTACCAGGCCTTCTCGCTCGGTGCGAAGAGCACGGCGCGTGGTGGGGAGAACATGGTGACGTTCACGGAAGCAGGTGTGCGATTTCGATCGCACCTCGACAACAGTCGGCAGGTGCTCACGCCGGAGTCCGTCATTGATCACCAGCGCAAGATCGGGAGCGACATCGCGATGGTGCTCGACGTGTGCCCGCCGCAGCCGTGCTCGCACGAGGAGCTCGTGGCCGCAGTGGCGCAGACGACGCGTTGGGCAAAGCGCGCGAAAGCGTACTGGGACCGCACGCGCGCGTCGTCCGCGGGGGCGCTGTTCGGTATCGTCCAGGGCGGGTCGGACCCCGAGCTTCGACGACAGAGCGCGGCGGAGCTCATCGCACTTGATTTCGACGGGTACGCGATCGGTGGCGTTGCGGTGGGGGAGGAGCGCGAGGCGATCCGACGCGCGATCGCGATTGCAGCGCCGCTCCTGCCGGCAGAGAAGCCGCGCTACCTCATGGGCCTCGGGACGCCGGATGACATCGTACGCGCTGTGGCGCATGGTGTGGACATGTTCGATTGCGTGCTGCCGACGCGGGACGCGCGTCATGGCCGCATGTACCGATGGGTGGATCGCAGTGTGCAGCTCCTCGGGGATAGCAGTGCACATCACGGGGCGTGGTACAATAGGGTTGCGATCACACGCGCGGAGTTCCGTGGCGATGATGGGCCCATTGACGCGACGTGTCCGTGTGCTGCGTGCGCGTCGTTTTCGCTCGCGTACTTGCGCCACCTCACCGCGATTGGTGAGCCACTCGGAGCGCGGTTGCTCACCGTGCATAACCTCACGTTCTATTTTCAGCTCATGCGGAAGCTCCAGGAGGAGATCACCGTGCCGGCATGATACGGGACGTGTGAGATTCCTCGGAAGCCCTCGGAATGACGCGGGGAGGGGGATCTCATGCGGAAGCTCCGGGAGGAGGTGGTGACGTGAATATGAGGGCGAGCAGCATTTGGCATGACGGAACGGTCCTATGCACCGGCACGGTCATCGGCATCACCTCCACTTCTTGCAGCGTCGGGAGCTCTCCGAGCTCTACGCGACGGTTGCGATTCGCGCGTTCGCGCTTTCGATGATTGGCGTGTTCATCCCGCTCTTCCTCTTGGAGCGCGGGGTGAGCATTCCGGTGATCTTCCTCTTCTACGCGCTCGTCCATGGGCTAAAGGCGCTCCTCACGATTCCCGCAGCGCACCTCGCGGCACGGTTCGGGTTCAAGCACGTCATCCTCTGGAGCACGCCGTTCACGATTTTGTTCCTCCTCATGCTTCGCGTCGTGGAGGTGACGAGTGGCATGCTCTGGATTGTTGCACTACCGTTTGCCGTGGCGACTGCGCTCTACTGGACCGGCTACCACATTGACTTCATCACCTTCTCCGATCGTGCGCACCGCGGGCGAGAGATCGGTGGCGCACAGGTTGCCGCGGCACTTTTCCAAACGCTCGGTCCGCTCGCGGGGGGACTCATCGCCGCGCGGGTGGGATTCCCGCCGCTCTTCATCATCGTGTCCATCCTCCTGCTCGTCGCGACGGTGCCACTCTTCGCGTCGCGCGATGTCCATGAGCGCCTCCCGTTCAAGATTCGCGATTGCTTCCGCGCCTGGACGCCACGGATGGTCCTCGGGCTCATGGTGTTCGGGATCGAGATCGGTATTGATGGCATCGTGTGGCCGATCATCATCTTCACGGCGATCCTCCATAGTTTCGAGGGGGTGGGACTCGTCTCGTCGCTGACGTTCCTCACGTCGACCGTGGCAATCCTCATCGTGGGGCGGATGAGCGATGGGGGAAAGGGTCGCGTGATGCTCCGCGTCGGATCGGGGATGAACGCATTGATTTGGCTCGTGCGCGCGATCGCGCAGACGCCGCTCGTGGTTTTCATCACCGATATGCTCTACGGCATTTCGTGGACCATGGCTGATGTGCCGTTCGATAAGGAGGTGTACGATCGAGCACCGCGGCACGCGATCGTGCCGTACGTCGTTGGGCACCAGCTCTTTGAGCACGGTGCGCTCGCGGCCGCCCTCGTGCTCTTCGCGGTGCTCGAGGTGCGGGCGGGGCTGTTCACGGGAGTGATCGGCGCCTTCATCCACGTCGTGCTCTGAGCAAATATGGAGAACATCGTCTTCCAGCTCGGTCGCGGGGTCGCGCTCGCATGGTGGCACTTCGCGATGACGCTCGCGTGGTGGTATGGCCATGGGTTGCTCATGGTCCTCCGCTGGGTTGGGCGATCCATCCACTCCTGGGAGGAGTCCGTGGGACTCGGGTTGTGGTTGCGCAACCTCTTCACACCCATGTACGGTCAGACCGATTGGCAGGGTCGCATCATTAGTTTCTTCATGCGCATCGCGATCCTCTGCGGTCGCTGTATCCAGGTGTTCGTTGGCTCGGTGCTCGTCATCGTGTTTGCGGTACTCTACGTGCTCTTCCCACCGTTTGCTCTCCTCATGATCGTCCGTGCGTTCCTCGCGTAGCACGCTATGCTCCCGCTCATCTGCCACGAGTGCCATGGTGCGTCAACCGTGCGCGGTGCGGTGTGTTCGGTGTGCTCCGGCGGGGGTGCTGCGGTGCTCTGGGCGGATACCGTGCTCACGTTCGGGCTCCCCATTGATCGGCGGTCTACGCGCGGACGCGCGCTCGCGCGGCGCATGCGCATCGCCGTCACGGTCATCGTGCTCCTCGTCGCGCTCATGAGCATTGCAGTGGCCGCGCTCCTCGATCCGACAGCACCGCTCATTAACCGCGTTGAGGCGATGGTGTTCGCGACATCCTTCCGCGGTGCGCCGTTCTGGTTCGCCATGCTCCTCATCGCGCTCGTTTTCGCCCAGCGGAAACGGATCCTCATTGCCGCGATCCCGGCACGTCCGCAGCGCCCTGCGCAGGACGTCGCGGAGCCCGTCGCGCTCGTCGCTGCGAGTGCATGGGATGCTGCGGGACGTGGAAACCACACCGCGGTGGACCGCACGCTCTCGCCGATGGCGCGGCGCACGATCGAGGAGGCGGGGGTGCTCGCCTCGCGGTTTGGCCACGCGACGGTGGAGCCCATCCACGTTCTCGCCGCCGCAGTTGCAACATCGAGCGGTGCGTCGGTGCTCGGGCGGCTGGGTGTGGATTCGAAGGGTCTCACGACGCGGATCACCTTCGCGCTCCGGCAGCTCCAGACCTTCAACCAGGTATCGGTCGTCTGCTCGCCGGAGGTTTTCGTGGTGCTCTTTAGCGCGTACGTGGTCGCAGCTCGCGAGGGGCGTGAGACGCTCAGCGTCCTTCGCATCCTCCATGAGCTCGCGGATCGTGTCGGGGTTGTCCAGGATATCTTCGCAGACCTGGGGATCACACCGGAGCAGATGGCGAACGTCGCACTGTGGGTGCACACGTACGAAGATCTCCGCACGCGCGTGGCACGGTATCGCGCGCGCTCGGCACTCCGTCCGCGGAGCGGGATGAACCGCGCGATGACCGCCATCGCCACACCGGTGCTCGACCAGTTTGGCACCGACCTCACGCAGCTCGCCGCGCGCGGTGCCACCGGGCCGGTCGTCGGTCGCGATCACGTGTTCCGCGAGGTGCTCCAGGTGTTCGCGAGCGGGCGTCGCGGCATCGTCCTCGTGGGGGAGCATGGCGTTGGCAAGCGCGCCATCGTCGAGGGGCTCGCGGAGCGCATGATCGGCGAGGACGTTCCCGCGCTCATCGCGGACCATCGGCTCGTCGTCCTCGAGGTGGCGCGGCTCACGAGTGGCGCGGCACCGGAGGAGGCGCAGGAGCGGCTCATGCGCGCACTCTACGAGGCGACGAAATCGCAGAATATCGTCCTCGTCGTCGAGCAGCTCGAGCACCTCGTCGGTGGTGCGGCATCGCTTGATCTCGACGACGTGCTCGCGGGCGAAGTGGAGCGCGGGCAGCTCACGGTCATCGGCACGACAACGCCCGATGTCTACGCGCAGTACGTCGAGGGCTCGGCGCTCGGTCGCCTCCTCCAGCGCATCCCGATCACACCGCCGGAGGGTGATGACGCAATCCGCATCGTCGCTGCCAGGTCCATTCCCATCGAGGGCCTCCAGCGCGTTTTCTTTACCTACGAAGCGATTGACGGTGCCCTCACGCTCGGTGGGCGGTACCTCCATGATCACGCGATGCCCGAGCAAGCGGTCATCCTTCTCGAGGAAGCGGCTGCGGCAGTGCGCGCCCATCGTGGCGAGCGCGCGCTGGTGACGCGCGAGGATATCGCGAAGCGCATCGAGGAACAAACCGGCGTGCGCGCGGGTGATGTCGCGCGAGATGAGGCGGAGAAGCTCCTCCACCTTGAACAGGTACTCCACGAGCGGATGGTCGGGCAGGACGAGGCGGTCTCCGCTGTTGCGGCCGCACTTCGACGTGCGCGCGCGGGGATGCGTTCCGGAAAACGGCCCATTGCGACGTTCCTCTTCCTCGGCGCAACCGGCGTTGGGAAGACCGAGCTCGCGAAGACCGTCGCCGATGCGTACTTCGGGTCGGAGGAGGCGATGGTGCGTCTCGACATGTCCGAGTACCAGGAGCAGACGAGCGTGACGCGACTCATCGGCGCGCCGCCCGGGCACCCGGGGGCGGATGCCGGCGGACAACTCACCGAGGCGGTGCGGCACCATCCCTTCAGCATTGTGCTCCTCGACGAGCTCGAGAAAGCGCATCCGGATATCCTCAATCTCTTCCTCCAGGTTTTCGAGGATGGGCGTCTCACCGATGCGCGCGGCCGGACGATTGATTTCACGAACACGATCCTCATCGCGACATCGAACGCCGGCGCGCAGTACATCCAGGACGCGGTGGTCGCGGGGACGGGACAGGAGGAGATGCAGCGCACGCTCATGGAACGCGAGCTCCGTGGGACGTATCGTCCGGAGTTCCTCAACCGGTTCGATGGGGTCGTCGTCTTCACGCCGCTCACGCAGGACGAGATTCTCGAGATCGCGCGTCGCATGCTCGCAGGTATCGCGAAGCAGCTCGCGGAGAAGGGGATCCACTTCCGCGCGACCGATGCGGCGATTGCGGAGCTCGCCGCGGCGGGGTTCGATCCGCAGTTCGGCGCGCGGCCGTTGCGTCGCGTTATCCAGGAGCGCGTGCAGAACACGTTGGCAGAGTTCCTGCTCCAGCACACGTTGAGCCGGCGCGACACGGTGGTGCTGGATGTCGGTGGCGCGCTCACGGTGACGCAGGCGGAGTCGCTCACGGGAGCATCATAGGGTATGACGATGAGACAGTGGGGGATCACGGTGTTTACGGTGCTCATGCTCGGGATGTTCGGAGAACGCGCGTGGAACTCCGTGCACGATCTTGTGCGGATGGATGCGGGAGGCGCGACCATTACGATCTCTCGTGCGGCGTACGAGGCGCGCGCGGAGGTTGCACGAACGCCGGCAGCACGACGGCAGGGGTTATCCGGCCGCGATGCGCTCGCCGCGGATGCGGGACTCCTCATCGTGTTCGACATGCTCGACCAGCACCGCATCTGGATGAAGGACATGCGGTTTTCCATTGACCTCATCTGGATCGCGGGGGGTGTGGTCGTTGATACGCACGAGCAGCTCCCCGTTCCGTCACCCGGACGCGATCCGGCATCGCTCCCGTACTTCAATCCACGTCCCCAGGCGCTCTTTGTGCTCGAGGTTCCCGCGGGGACCGTCGCGAAGTATGGGATTATCCACGGTGACCAGGTCCGCATTGATTTTGATGCGAAAGATGAGTAGAGCGTGGGATACTCCCTCCGAAGCTGGCGCGGGAGCGCCAAAGTTTGACAGACGGCCCGTGTGGTGGTTCACTGGTTCTAGTGTCCACATGGGCTTTCGTTTTTCTATGCAACACGCCATTATCAAGACCGGTGGGAAACAGTACATCGTGGCGCCGGGCGAGACGCACACGTTTGAGAAGCTCCCAGGCGACGCGGGGAGCTCGGTGTCCTTTGATGAGGTACTGTGCACGTTTGACGATGTCGGTGCGGTGACGATTGGTGCTCCCATCGTGGGCATCGCGGTGGTGGGGACCGTCGTCGAGCAGGGCCGCGCGAGGAAAATCGTCGGCCTCAAGTACAAGGCGAAGTCCCGCTACCGCCGTCATTACGGTCACCGCCAGTACCAGACGAAGGTGAAGATTGAGACGATCGGCACGAAGGCCTAGCCATCACGAGCAGTGTGCAGAGTACACCCCTCCGACATTCGTCGGAGGGGTGTTACGTTCGTGCTTGTTGGGTGAAGCGTGCAGCTCACGCGAGTGGATTTTTCGCAAAGCAGTACTCCGCAACGATGGTTCCGCCGATGAGGTGCTCCTGGATGATGCGTTCGAGCACCACGGGCGTGCAGCCAGCGTACCACGCGCCCTCGGGATAGACAACGGCGATGGGGCCGCCGGTGCAGATGCGGAGGCAGTTCGTTTTTGTGCGGCATACCGTGCGGTGCTGCACATCGTGTCGTGGGACTTCCTCACGGAGGATATCGAGCGCGTCGTCCACGTCGTCGAGGCCGTCCGCGTCAAGCGGAACCGCGCTACCCTGATCGGAGAGGCCAAGTTCACGGAGGCGACGCTTGAGGAAGTCCCAGGAGGCGATGCCGGTCTCGCGCGTGCAGCACTTGGGTTCCGTCTGGTCCGCGCACAGGAAGATGTGGCGTCGCGCGGTGGTGACGCCTTTGGTCGCCGCAATCGTTTGGAGGGCACGCTCGTTCATCATAGGGATCAGAACACGAGCTCGTTCGTCTGCGGAATGTTCGGTGTGGGCTGTGTCGCGAGGCGGAGCTTCCGTCTCCACGTGAGCGCGTCGGAGAGCGTCGTGGGGTCGGCGTACTCGATGTCGCCGCCGACCGGTAGTCCGCGTGCCACGCGCGACATCGTCACGCCGGTGGGGGAGAGTTGCTGGACGAGGTAGTTGATCGTCGTCTCACCCTCAATGGTGGGGTCGAACGCAAAGATGACCTCGGTAATTTTTGATTGGAGATTGCCGATTGATGATTGTTGGGATACTCGAGCGATGAGCTCCGCGATCCTGAGCTGCTCCGGCCCGATGCCCTCGATGGGCGCGAGGAGGCCGCCGAGGATGTGGTAGACACCGGTGAACTCGTTCGTTCGTTCCACGGCGAGGAGGTCGCCGGGCTCGGCAACGACGCAGAGGAGTGCGTGGTTGCGCCTCGGGTCACCGCAGATCGTACAGGGCGACTGCTCCGCGAACGTGCCGCAGGTCGCGCAACGATCTACGCGGCTGCGGAGCTCGCGGAGTGCCACGAGGAGTTGATCTATCGCGCGGGTGTCAAGGCGAAGGAGGTGGAATACGAAGCGTTCCGCCGTTTTTGGCCCCACGCCCGGGAAGCGACGGAAGTGCGCGATGAGGTGCTCGATTGCGGGAGGGTACTGCATGGCCTACATTGCCGCCACGGCGGGTGCCGCAGTCATCGGGGTAATCTCGCGGCGGCGTTCAAGGTTACGGAAGCATACGCGCGCCTCGTCAAAGAAGAGTTTCACGAGTCCGGTGGGGCCGTTGCGATGTTTCGCGATGTGAATTTCTGCGATGTTGCGCTCGTCCGGCGAGATGTCCTCGAGGCGGTAGTTGCGATCCGCGGCCTTGCGGTAGATGAACATGACGACATCCGCGTCCTGTTCGATCGCGCCCGATTCGCGCAGGTGGGCGAGCTTCGGGATGGCGGGCTTGCTCATCTCGACGGCGCGGGAGAGCTGAGAGAGCGCGAGTACGGGGATGTTCAGCTCACGCGCGATGCCTTTGAGGCCTCGCGTGATCTCGGCGACTTCGAGCACGCGGTTCTCGGCGTTCTTTGATCGTCCCTCCATGAGCTGGAGGTAGTCCACGATGATGAGTCCCAGGCCGTGCTCCATTTGGAGCCGTCGCGCTTTTGCGCGAATCTCCATGACGTTCGTCATGGCGGAGTCATCAATGAAGATCGGCGCTTCAGAAAGTTGGCCCATGGCGTGCCCGATACGCGGGAAGTCGTCGGAATCCGGGCGATCCGAGAGTTTGCCCGTGCGCATGCGCCAGAGTTCGACGTTCGCCTGCGTACAGATGAGACGGTCAACGAGTTGCTCCTTGGACATCTCGAGTGAGAAGATGCCAACGGGTGTCTTGGAACCGATGGCGGCTTGCCGCGCGATATCGAGCGCCAAGCTCGTTTTTCCCACGCTTGGTCGCGCGGCGAGGACGACGAGGTCGGAGGCCTGGAGCCCCGCGAGGAGGTTGTCGAGCTCGGTGAAGCCCGTGGGGAGTCCGCGGAGTTTGCCTTTCTCGCGGTGGAGGACGTCAATGCGGTCGAACGCTTCGGAGAGCACGCTCTGAATCGGCACGAAGGATTGGGTGAGGTGCTTCTGGGAGACCGCGAAGAGTTTGCGCTCGGCTTCGTCGAGTACCGTGGATGAGTCCTCGTCCTCCTTGAACCCCAGCTCGGTGATCTCCGAGGCCGTATGGATGAGGCGCCGGAGCGTTGCCTTTTTCGCGACGATGTCGGCGTAGTGGCGTGCGTGTGCAGCAGTGGGTACGATCGTGGAGAGTTCCACGATTGCACTTCGTCCACCAACCTGTTCGAGCTTGCCGCGTTCGGCGAGTTTGTTCGCGAGCGAGAGGAGGTCAATGGGCTCGCGCCGCTCGAAGAGCGTGAGTATCGCAGCATATATCTCACGGTGCGCATCGCGGTAGAAGTCCTCAGGGTTGACGCGGTCCGCGACACGAATCATCGCGTCCTTATCAATGAGGAGCGCGCCGAGGAGCGACTGTTCGGCCTCGAGGTTCTGGGGAGGGATGCGTTCCGCGTGGGGCATAGATGCACGGGGCTCAACTGTTGCCACCGTACCACATCGGCGGGAGCGCGGAATGGTGTGCGCGGTGTATGATATGTGCTAAACTTGTGAACTATGGAAAGTGCACGCAGGCCCTATGCTCGGGCGGTCGCCATGCTCATCGGCACCATCGTTGGTGCCGGTATCTTTGGTGTGCCCTATGTGTTCGCGCGTGCGGGTGTCTCCGTGGGGCTTGTCCACCTCGCGGTGCTCACGGGCGCAGTGCTCCTTGTCCACCTTTGGTTTGGTGAGCTCACGTTGCGCACGACTGCGCACCATCGTCTCGTCGGGTACGCGGGGCGGTACTTTGGTATGCCCGGGCGCATCCTCGCGTCGCTCTCCGGTGTCCTCGGCATGTGGGGCGCGCTCCTCGCGTACATCGTGCTCGCAGGCGCGTTCCTCGAGCAGCTCTTCGGACAGATGTTCGGTGGGAGCGCGTGGCACTACAGCATCGTGTTCGCGCTCGTCGCGTCCGTCGCGGTGCTCTTCGGGCTGCGCCTCATTGAGGAGATCGAGTTCGTCTTCACCGCGTTCATCTTCATGGCGATCGCACTCATCGCCATCGTCGGCATCCAGCGCGTCGATCCGGTGCACCTCTCGCTCACGAACATGGCGAACGTCTTCCTCCCATACGGGGTTGTCCTCTTTTCGCTCGGCGGTGTTTCAGCCATCGCGGAGATTCGTGACACGCTCCGCGGGAGCGAACGTCTCCTCCCGCGCGCGATCGCCTGGGGGACGCTCCTCGCGGCAGCACTCACTGCGGTGTTCGCCATCATCGTCGTCGGGGTCTCCGGCCCGCACACCACGGAGGACGCGATCGCCGGTCTCACGCCCACCCTCGGCGCGTCCGTCGTCATCCTCGGTGCAATCCTTGGTTTTTCGACGATCCTCACGTCATTCCTCATGCTCGGGCTCTACACGCGCAACGTTTTCCATCTCGACTTTCGTTTGCCACGCGCGGCGGCGTTCCTCCTTGGCGTTGGCGTACCTATCGCGG
Source organism: bacterium (assembly GCA_030647005.1). Lineage (NCBI taxonomy): Bacteria > bacterium. The sequence continues at coordinate 1,713 of JAUSKG010000004.1, read as the reverse complement.
TCTTCCTTCTCGGTCAGCCCGGCTTCATCGAGATCCTCATGGTCACCGGCGCAATCTTTGCGGGTCTCGATGGGATCCTCGTCGCGCTCGTCGTGCTCGCCGCGCGGCGGCACGGGGATCGCGATCCCGAGTTCCGCGTACGGCTCCCCGCGTTTGTGAACTACCTCGTTGCGCTCATCTTTATCATCGGCATGGTCGTGACGATCCGAGAGCTCCTCGCGTGAGGTCGCTCCGTTGACCACCGGCGTCCTATGTTTACGACCCATACGCTTCCGAACGGCGTCCGCATCGTGCTCGCGCCATCGGCGGAGACGAAGGCCGCGTGCGTGTACGCGCTGTTCCCCGTTGGTTCACGCCACGAGACGCTCGCGCAGAATGGCGCATCGCACTTCGTGGAGCACATGATGTTCAAGGGAACGCGGGAGCGTCCGACGACGCTCCACATCACGCGCGATCTCGACCGCATCGGCGCGGAGTACAACGCATTCACCGGCAAGGAGTACACTGGCTACTACATCAAGGCGAACGGCGAGCACCTCGACCTCGCACTGGACATGCTCTCCGACATGCTCTTCCGCTCCACGTACAAGCAGGAGGAGTTCGTGCGGGAGCGGAAGGTCATCCTCGAGGAGATTAGCATGTACGAGGACAGTCCGAGCCAGCACCTCGACGACCTCTTTGAGGAGCTCCTCTATCGTGGTCATCCGATCGGGCGCATCATCTCTGGCACACGCGAAACGATGCTCGGCATCACGCACGACGCGCTCGTCCGGTACCGCGATCGCCATTATCATCCGGCGAAGATGGTGCTCGTGCTCGCGGGCAGCATCGGCGATGATGCGGTCGCGCGCGCGTCCGTCGCATTCGGACGGATCAGTGTGCGGAAACGCGTTTGTCCGACCGCAGCGCCGTTTCGGAATCGGCCGCGGGGGCCGATCGTCCACGTGCATCGCAAGGAGACGGCGCAGGCGCACCTCGCCGTGGGTGTCCCGACGTTCCGCGCAGAAGACCCGCGCACCGATGCGCTGCTCCTGCTCGCGAACATTCTCGGTGGCACGATGAGCTCACGGCTCTTCGTGGCGGTGCGGGAACGACACGGGCTCGCGTACGCCGTCCACGCATCCGCGGATGCGTATACGGATACGGGATCATTCACCGTGATGGCGGGCTTAGACCCATCGCGCATCGAGCAGGCACTCCGCGTCATTCTCCGCGAGCTCGGGCGCGTCCGCGAGCACGGGGTGACCGCAGAGGAGCTCGCGCGCGCAAAGGACAACATCGAGGGGCGGATGATACTTGGGTTTGAGGATTCGTGCTCACGCGCGGAGTGGTACGGCAAGCAGGTTCTCCTGCGTACGCGCACGCGCACGCCGGAACAGAAGATGCAGGAAGTTGCACAGGTGACCCGCGCGCAGGTGCAACAGGTCGCGCAGGACATCCTCCGCAGCGATCGCCTCCACATGGCCCTCATCGGCGACTTCGCGGATGCAGGGCGGTTCAAGAAGTTGCTGAGTTTGTAGATCCCCGTAGCGGAGACCTTCAGGTCTCCATCCTCTCCCGCCACCAAAGTCGCCCACACCATCCGGATGGAGGTCTAAAGACCTCCGCTACAATCCTCGGCGCTCACGCGCCAGCTGCGGAGAGAGAAGATCCATTATGTCCGAACGTCCCCCCTCCGAATCCCCCCGCTCCCATATCGCCAGGGAAAACCTC
>JAUSKG010000003.1 GCA_030647005.1 bacterium | reverse complement strand
TCAACCAGTGCACCGTGGATCCCGCCGTGGTGTTTGGGGATGATGCGGCGGCGCAGACGTGCGCGTGCGAGGGATGCCAGGAGTGCTGCTGCTTCACGGTGAGTGGATTTACGGAGTGCTATTGGCCGTGTTGGTGAGGAGGGCGTGTGCGCGTGAGCCATGTCGTTCACAAAGGTAACGCCACCCAGGAATTCCTGGGTGGCGCTTCATGTCTGACGAAAGCACTACTCGATGACGTGGTGGCACGCCACGCGCTGGCTGGACGCGAGCGATCGCAAGAGCGGTGCGACGGTCTTGCACGTCGCCACGCTCGATCCCTCGAGCTGCTGATGGAGCGGACAGCGTGGATGGAACGCGCAGCCGGAAGGCCGATCCTTGGGACTCGGCACATCGCCCGTGAGCACGATACGCGTTCGACTCCGTTCACGCACCGGGTCCGGGACCGGTGCCGCCGCCAGGAGCGCCCGCGTGTACGGATGCTGCGGGTTGCCGATGACCTGCGCGGTCGTTCCGATCTCGATGATCTGTCCGAGGTACATCACCGCGACGCGATCCGCAATGCGCTCGATGACAGCAAGCGCGTGTGAAACGAACAGAATCGTGAGATCGAGTCGCGCCTTGAGCGCGCGGATGAGCTCGAGAACCTGTGCCTGGACGGAGACATCGAGCGCGCTCGTCGGCTCGTCGCAGATGAGGAACTTTGGCTCGAGGACGAGCGCACGCGCGATCGCGATGCGCTGTTTCTGTCCGCCGGAACACTCGTGCGGGTATCGCGTGCGCAGTGTTGCGTCGAGCGCGACCCATCCCATGACCTCGACGACACGGGCATCAACGTCCGCATCCGTTCGCACCGACCGTTCGCCGATGCAGCGGTGAATGCGGAGCGGTTCCGCGATAATCTCGCTGATCGTCATCCGCGGATTTAACGATCCGTTGGGGTCTTGGAAGATAACCGCAACGTCCCGACGGAATGTCGCGAGGTCATCTCCGGAGAGCTCCGCGATGTCCGCATCGTGGTAGGCGACGCGTCCACCCGTTGGTGGGATGAGGCGAAGGAGCGTGCGGATGAGCGTGGACTTTCCGCAGCCACTCTCGCCGACGAGACCCAGCGTTTCCCCTGCGATGATGGCGAGTGAAACGCCATTGACCGCGCGGGTGATGTCATGGACGCGACTGAAGAGCCCGCGACGCATGGGGTAGTGTACCGCGAGATCGGTCGTGGTAATGAACGATGCCATGATCACCTCACTGAATGCAATTGTACGCCCGGCCGGGCGCCAATTCCTTGGTTGGGGGATAGGTGCCGACACACCGCGTGGAGTCCATCCACGCCGCGGTACATCGCTCTGCGAATCGGCAGCCGGACAACTCCACGAGATCCTCGAGCCGCGGTGGATGACCATCAATGCCCGTCAGCGGGCGATCGCAATTGCCAAGTTCCGGAACCGATGCGAGGAGGCCCGTCGTGTACGGATGCTTCGGATCTCGGAATAGCTCCGCAACGGGCGCGCGTTCGACGATCCGCCCCGCGTACATGACCGCGACGTCATCTGCGACCTTCGCGACGATGCCCATGTCATGCGTGATGAGGAGGATGGCGAGTCCGTGCTTGGCTTGGAGCTCACGGAGAAGATCGAGGACTTGTGCCTGGACGCAAACGTCAAGCGCAGTTGTCGGTTCATCCGCGATGAGGAGCTCCGGGTGACCCATGAGTGCCATCGCGATGAGCACGCGCTGGCACTGGCCACCGGAGAGCTGGTGGGCGTACTTGTGGAGCACGTCCTTCGGGTCCGGCATGTGGACATCCTGGAGCCGCTGCAGCGCAACTGCTCGAGCGGCAACGCGTCCCATCCGCTCGTGTACGATGCAGACCTCGGCGAGCTGGTCGCCAATCGTCTGCGACGGGTGGAGCGCGGTCATCGGTTCCTGGAAGATCATCGCAACACGGTCGCCACGGAGCTTCCGAACCGCATCCGCTTTTTCCGTGAGGAGATCGGTGCCGTGGAATCGCACGGAACCCTTCGCGCGCGCGTTGAGGGGCAGAAGTCCCATGATCGCGAGCGCGGTCATACTCTTCCCGCAGCCGCTTTCACCGACGAGGCAGAGCGTCTGCCCTCGCGCGATCGCGAGGTGGATGCCATCAACCGGATAGACGAAGACGGGATGACCGTCCTCCGTTTTTCTATCGGTTCGTATCGCCACGCGAAGGTTATCAATCTCGAGCACCATTACTGTACTCCTTTCAGTTCCACGTCGAACGCGTCCCGAAGTCCGTCACCGAGGAAGTTCAGGCAGCAGAGCGTCGTGGTAAGTGCAACACACGCGCTCAGGTACCACCAGTGCAGATGCGCTTTGTTCCACGCCTGGATGATGTTGCCCCATCTCGCCATCGGATCTTGAATCCCGACACCAAGGAACGAGAGGAACGCTTCCTCAAGAATAAGGACTGCGACGAGTCGCATCGCGTACGTCGTGATGGGGCCAATCGCGTTCGGGATGCAGTGGCGTGCTACGATGCGCCACCACGATGCACCCATCGCACGCGCGGCGATCACATGATCGCGTTGCATGATCTTCAGCACTTCGCCACGCGTAATGCGTGCGAGCGTGAGCCAGGAGACGCAGCCGATCGCCACGAAGAGGAGCAGCATGCTCTTCCCAAGAAATGCGACGAAGAGGATGACCAGGATGATGTACGGCACGCTGTAGCAGAGGTCAACAAACCGCATGAGGATCTGATCAATCCGCCCACCCGCGTACGCTGCGATCGTCCCGTACATCGTTCCGATGATCGCGCTAATCACGAGCGCGGTGATGCCGACGGCGAGTGATGTACACCCGCCGACCAGCACACGTACGAGGATGTCGCGTCCATTCCCGTCAGTTCCAAGGATGTGGCTCCACATGAGCTCACGGCCGGGAATGAAATCGTGGTAGCCGAACCAGGCGGCGAACGGCGGTGCGAGCGAGACCTCTTGAATATTTCCCGCGTCGTACACGAAGCCAAACGTCATCTTGAGCACCCACGGTCCCAGGAGACACACGAACACGATTACGAAGAGCGTGCTCGCCGAGACGACCGCGAGGCGATGGTGCGCGAAGTTTTTCCACGCACGCCCGAATGCACTCGTGCCACTCGGTTCACGGCGCGCGCGCCGGTATGCGCGGAAAACGGTCGCGCCGAAGGCACCCCACGCCACCGCGGCAACAAGCCCGAGGTGTGGGAACCATTCGGTGAACCGCTTCATCGCGACGCTTATCGGAGCGTCGATCGTGGCTGCCGTTCGTGTCACCACCATCATGACGGTAACCGCGAGTCCGAGACATACGATCGTCCCAAGCGTCTGACGCCACGTGCCACGCTCCGTTGACTCGATCGCGTCGCGGATGCGTGGGGTAAGTGCGGCGTACGCGAGGTCAACAAGGACGTTCGCGATGAGGATGAGCGTCGCAATGCACATCGTCGTGAGCATGATGAGGTTAACATCAATGGGATCGTTTGCTGCCGCTTCGACGAATTTGTTACCCATCCCCGAGATGGCGAAGAGCTTCTCGACCACGAACGATCCACCGGCGAACGCTCCGGCGATGAGTGGGCCCAGGAGCGTGATGACGGGGGTGAGTCCGACGCGGAGTGCATGACGGATAATGATCCGCTGCTCCGGTATGCCCTTCGCACGCGCGGTGCGGATGAAATCCTGATTGAGAACATCGAGCATACCGCTCCGTGCGAGCCGTGCGATCGCTGCGGTCATCGGGAGCGCGAGTGTGAGGACGGGGAGCACGTAGCTCAACGCCTCCTTGAGGTCCGCGCGTGGCCACCAGGACCATTGCATCGCGATACCAATGATGAGGAGCGGCCCCACGACGAGCTCGGGCACCGCGATGCCAATCATCGCAATTCCGGAACACACGTAGTCCGTCGGCGTATTCTGCCGGATCGCTGCCATGACACCGAGCGCCGTCCCAAAAAGGATGGCGAGTGCCACCGCGAGCGACACGATTGCCGCGGTGTGCGGGAGCCCCTCGCGGAGGACCTGGACGACCGTCCTCCCCTCGTGCTGCACGCTATCCCCGAAATCGAGATGCGCGATGCGCGTGAGATAGCGTCCAAGCTGCACGATCACCGGCTTGTCATAGCCATTCTTTTCGTGGCACGCGTCAATGTACGCCTGCGTCGCCTTCTCACGGAGACATGGGTCAACGCCTGTCGCCTTCACCATGCCGAACACGAGCACGATAATGAACGCGAAGGTGGCAACGAGCCACCCGAGGCGTCGGATGAGGTAGAGTCCCATTCGTGACACTCCTTTTGGTGTGGGAACGCGGTCCGATGTACATCGGACCGCGTGTATTGGACTGCTCGCTACTGCACTCGTCGGATGAACTTCAGCGGGTGATTCACTGCGGCGTTCGGTTCAATGCCGGTCCACTCCGGTCGCACCGCGTGGATGCGCGGGCTGAACGACAGCGGGAGCACCGGCATCTCGGCCGCCAGGACGTCTTCGGCGCGTCGGTACGCGGCCTGCATGGCCACGAGGTCGTGAGCGACGAGGCCCTCGGCGATCGCCGTATCGTACCGCGTATCACAGAAGTCGCTGTCGTTCTGCGCGTTCCCGCACTGCAAGAGTGCCGCGAACGTGTGCGGGTGCGCGTAGTCGCCCTGCCAGCCGTCCATCGTGATGTCGTACGTCTTCGGCCCAGTTAGCTTGGGGTCACGCCCGAGAACCTTGGGACGCCAGAGCTTCATCGGCATGCCGCTCAACGTCACCGAGATGCCCAGGCACTGTTTCCACATGTTCGCGATTGCGTTCGCCGCATCCTGCTCGACCGGCGAGTTCGTCCGGTAGAGGAACTCGTACGTCGGGAAGCCCTCGCCGTTGGGGTACCCCGCTTGCGCGAGGAGCTCCTTCGCCTTCGTGCAGTCGGCATCCACCGGATCGCGCCGTGGCGCGTACCCAGCGAGCCCATCGGGGATGAAGTTCCTCGACGGCACGTTACCCGACCGGGTGATGAACTGCTCGAGCTGCACGCGGTCAATCGCGAGGTCGAACGCACGACGAACGAGGACATTGTCAAATCCCGGCCGCTTTGTGTTGATGGCGATGTACCCGTTCGCATTTCGCGCGTACTGGATGACATCGCTCACCATGAACCGGCTCCGATCCTTCGGGTCGCGGATCGTGTCGAGCTCCGCCGACGGGATGGCGGCGCTGACGCCGGTCCAGTCGCACATCCCCTTCTTGTAGCAGTCGATCGCGACCTGGGCGTCCGTCCACGCGTGCGCGATGGCCGTCTCGATCTCGACGTTCGCTGCGTCCCAGTAGTTCGGGTTCTTCGTGAGGGTGATGTGGTCGTCGAGCTTCGCTTCGGTCGGCATGTACGGGCCGTTCCCAACAAAGTGCTCGGGCTGGCACCACGCGTCCTCGAACTGCGTGACCGTCGCGGAGTGCACCGGGCAGAACGTCTGGAACGGTACGACGTTCAGGAACACGCCGTTCGGCTCGGTGAGCGTGACAACGAACGTTCGTTCATCCGGCGCCGCGAGCGTCGCGATCTTCGCTTCCTCGAACAGGAACGAGTACGTTCCACCCCTCGCCGGGTCCTTCGCGCGCTCCCACGACCAGACAAAGTCGCCCGCGATGACGGCATCCTTGTTCGACCACCCCGCAATGCGCAGGTGGAACGTGTATGTCTTGCCGTCCGGCGAGACATCGTACGATTCGGCGACGCCATTGCGAACATCCGCGGGTCCCTTCGGACCCCATGTGAGGAGCCCCTCGCACGTGTTCATGGCGACGCCGAACTCGATCATGGAATCAATCTTGTGCGGGTCGCAGCTCTTCGGCTGTCCGCCGAGCGGAAAGTGAAACGCGCCATCCGTGATGTTGCGCGTCGCGCCGCCGTAGAGCGTGGTCGCCGACACCGCGACCGTCTGCTCGGTGCCTTCCGGGGCGATCGCTACTGTGCCGTCTCCGTCCTTGCTCGGGCAGCTGGGCCAGAGATCGAACCCGAATATCGCTATGAGCGCGAGGCCTACCGGAAAGATGATACCTGCCCATGAATGCTGTTTTCCTTCATTCGACATGACTCGATCTCCTTTTCTTCTGATGCTTTCGCGTCTCTTTTGAGGTTTTTGGATTCTGTTGTGAAAGGGCAGGAATCTGCCCCAAAAATGGGACTGCCACGATCCTACCACGGACATGGGCACTGTCAACCAGGACGAGAATGATGTCCAACCAATTTCGCTCCCAACGCTCTCCATGCTGTCCTTTACAGGACGATGCACCTGCGGTATATTTGCCACAGGTCATTCACAATCGAGGTGAAACATGTCTGACAACTCAGGGGATCTGTCGCGCAGAGCATTCACGAGAGCGCTGGTACTCGGCGTTCCCGGAGCTTTAATCTTGCGGCCGGCATCCGTTGCTGCAATGTACCCTGGAATCGTCTTCCACATCGTCGGGTATAGCGTGGCTGAATCCGTCGCGCCGCTCATATTGGGTCTCCTCGCGGTTGCCGTCGTCGTAAAGGCCGTCGAGCGTGTTGCTCACGATCTCCACGCGGCGTTTCGAGGGACGATTGCCCCGCAGCCGGGAAGCTCCGCATCTCCCCATGCCGCGTATGCTCTTTCGGAATGGGAAAACCAACAGACACCGGAACAGCCCATCGTCGTTCGTGTCTCCGTTGATCCCACAGCAAACATTCCCGGAAAAATCCTGCGCATTCGCGCGATGGCACTTGACTTCCTCCGCAACGACGGCATCGTGCTCCCCGGAAAGGGACGGCTCATCATCCTGGAATCTGGCACCATGGAGTTTGCCGATGGCGCATTCCGTGGGTACGCGACCATGCAAAACAATGGTGATCTCACCGTGTACACGCAAGATGATCATCTGGTACTCACACGTTGTGCTCGTCACGGTCAGTTCCATACCATCTGCCATGATTCCGATGCAGGACGGGCGGCGCTCGCGTCGGTGCTGGGGGAAATCCGTCATGTCTAGACGAATATTCGCAGGCGCACTGACTGCCATCCTAGGCACCGCGTCACTGACAGCAGCACAGCACCAGACAGGGCTGGACGACTTCCAATCCACGGAGCGACATGAGTCCGTACCCGCAATGCTGGAGTTCATGGCGCACATCGCTGAACTGGAACCCGCGATCAGAGACAACCTCCTGCAGGCGCGTCTGCTCAACACCGTTCTGCACATCGATCCCACCAAAGACACACTGCCTTACATGTCAAATGAGGTCGATGTCTTGGACAACTTTCAAGAGGTGCCGTGGCGGATGGTACTACGAACTCAAACAAATCCCCCTGTGTTTGGGTGGGAGCAATACGTGCTAGTTATCGTGCTCGATCCTGACGCTACGCTGTTGCAGTGGATTCGTTCGTACAGAGAGTACAACGATTACGCAAAAACAAAAATTCACAATGATCGATTTTTATTTTTCCTCTCAGGGAGAATCGCGTCCTACACCTGGAAGCGAACGCGCGGCAGCTACGACCAACGCTCGCTCGAGCTCGTGCTCAGCGACTACGTCATCGAGAGCATACGGACCAATCCTCTTACCGATTCCCACACGTGCAGCGGATCGGTACAACAAACAACACAGCTCCTTCAGAGAATGACGGCGGGGTGGGTCCGGTACTACATGGGGAGGAGCAGCAAGCCGAAGACACACGTTTGCCTACAATGAATCACCTCACCACACATGCGCCAGCCATCCGTCTGGAACATACTGCGCGCGCGTAGTATGCTCCAGACGGCATTTTTTTGAGCTAGTACAGATCCTGTATTGGTCCAATGCAGATGATTGATGTATCGTGCAGCACCATGTAAGATAAATGGTGCTGGCGCATTCTCCCTAAGAGACACGCATGGATACCACCATCAACAATGACGCGCAGGAACGCGTCGCGGCACTCTGGGATTCGTACACGCCCAAGCTGTACGGCTACTTGATGAACGCCGTCCATGACCGCACGCTCGCGGATGATCTCCTCCAGCAGACGTGGATGAAGGCAATCGCGACGATTGACCGCTACGAGGAACGCGGGCACGGGTTTGGCGCGTACCTGTTCACGATTGCGCGGAACGAGTGCCGACAGCACTGGCGAAAATCGGGACGCGAGGTAGACCTTGAACGCGCCGAGCATCTGCCAGCACCGACGACCACGCCAGACGATGCACTGGAGGTCGAGCGCATCCTTGCGTACCTCTCCGATGATGATCGCGAGCTCTTGCGCCTGCGCTACATTGCCGATCTCGCAGTGCAAGACATCGCGCGCGTACTCGGCATTTCCGTCACCGCGACGAGCGTGCGCATCCATCGTACCTTGAAGCGAGCACGGAAACTCTCCGTTTAGAAATAATGTCATTGCGAGCCCGAGACCGTGAGGGCGTGGCAATCTCTCCACTTGATTGCGCGGGATTGCCACGTCGCGGATGCCGACGTTGCAAGATGGAAGCAAGCCGGCATCCCGAGCTTGCCTCGGGACTCCTCGCAATGACGAAAGGGGAATACATTTCTGCACGCTCATAGCTGAATGAGTATGACCAACTTTCACGACCGACTCAAACGATGGGGCGCATCACAGCGGCGAGCACCGGAGCGCAACGATGCGCTCAAAGCGGCGGCACTGCAACATGTTCGGCCAAGCGCGAAGCGAGCACGGGTGACAGCACCTCTGCGACTCCCCTTCCTCCCGCTCGCGCTCGCGGGCACCGCAGTGATCGCGCTGCTCGTGGTGTCGAGGACGAGCTACGTCGCGACGTATCAAGCGGATACGAATGGCGTTCGTACAAGCGACAGCGCACTCGGCCTCGGCATCGCGGGACCCGAACTATCAACGGAGCATTGGAGCCAAGCGCCATACAGCGAGTTCGAACCCATCCCGCGTCCGCCGGACAAGGCACCCATCGTGGATGATCGAGAACTGCTCCGCACGGATTACCGCGCCACGATGCGGACGCGCCGTGTACAGGAAGATGGACAGCGCGTGCAGACGATCATCCGCGGACATGGCGGACGCATTGATCAGCTCTCGCTCAACGAGCGGTACGGCTCCGTATCCTTCGCGCTGCCGGAGGACGAACTCCCCGCGCTCCGTGATGAGCTGCGCGGCATGGTACGCACACCGTTCCTCACGGAATCATTCCATGCGGAAAACCTCCTACCACAGCAGCAGGGATTGGAGCAGCGCGAGCAGTCCATCACCTCGCAGATCACCGAGCTCACGCAGCAACTCGATGAAATCACCACCACGAGCGAGCACACCGTCGCATCGCTCACCGCCCAACTCCGCACCGTGCGCGCCGCGCTCACCGACGCACGCGACAGCGCACCCACAACCACCGCCGCCATCGTAGCCAAGCAGGAGCGCATCACCGCACTCGAGCAGGAAGAGCGCACCCTCGATATCCGCATCGCATCTGTTCGCAAGGACTTCATGCGCCAGCGTGCCGAACTCGAACGGAACATCGCTGATTACCAAGCAACGCTGGACCAAAACGGTACCGCGCAGCAAGACATCCGTAATACTGTCGCGACCGTACGCGGAACCATCACCCTACAGCAGATCACGTACACGGGCATGGTTCGCACATACCTCACCATGTACTGGCTTGCGACGCTCCTCGGCGTCCTCGCGATCCTCACGTTCATCCGCAAATTCCGCGCACGGTCCTAGTCGAAAGAAAAACAGTGTCTGGCCCCGATGGTCGGGCCGGACACCGTTTTGTTTCCGCCCACCACGCACAGGAAAGCCCACCCGCGTTGCCGGGGTGGGCGTTGTGTGAGACAGGGTACAACTCGCGTACCACTCCCACTTCTCGCTAGTCATCGTCCGAGTTGACCCCAGGGAAGGTGGAGCCGCTTTTCTTGCCCCGAGCTTTGGCACCTTTCTTCCGAAGATACTCCACCGTCTCCGGCGCCAAATGTGGTCTGCGTTTCCCGTTCGGATCACACACCCACCTGGGACTTGGTTCAAGGAGCCGACCGAGAAATGCAAAAAATCCCATGACATCCTCCTCTTCACGAAAATTACTCCACCACTACCTACTACCCAGTATACTCCGCGCTGCGTGGATGTCAAAAAAGCCCAAATCTCCCAAGCAAAAACCGCCCCAACCATCGGGGCGGTTCTCCTCACCAACACGGCCAATAGCACTCCGTAAATCCACTCACCGTGAAGCAGCAGCACTCCTGGCATCCCTCGCACGCGCACGTCTGCGCCGCCGCATCATCCCCAAACACCACGGCGGGATCCACGGTGCACTGGTTGA
>JAUSKG010000002.1 GCA_030647005.1 bacterium | reverse complement strand
AAAAAACAATCCGTCCCGCCGAAGGCGGGAATCCGAATTCATTGGCGAATTCATTGGCGAAAACGGGCGAAACAGCGTGGGCGTGCCTACGGCACGCCCACTCCTTGGTTGGTTCTCAACCGCTAAGTTCCATTCTGGTGCGCGCGACAGGATTCGAACCTGTGACCCCTTGCGTGTCATGCAAGTGCGCTACCACTGCGCCACGCGCGCGTACGTCCTATGCTGCCGCATTCCATTGTTCGAGCAAGGATGAATCAAGTTCTTTCACGGGTTGGAGGTCTCCCTCCGCGACCGCCTTGCGCACGCCGATCATCGCTCCATCCATCCACTCAACGTACCACCCGTCCTCCATGCGTTGCTCCACAATGACACCGCCGGGGCCACGCAGGTTGCGCTCGACGCGCACGAGATCGTTCACTTCAAAAAGCTGCTGGTCGAGATGTCCAAGCTGCTCGAGTGCGTCCTTCTCGACATCGAGCTGGTCGAGGATCTTGCGATCCTCCGATGTCAGACCGTCTGCTTGCCACATCATGACATGCTTTCGCCGTTTTGCGATCTCCGCAAGCCGATCCCGAATAACGGAGCGCTGCTGCGCGAGCTGTGCAACCATCGTCTCCACCTGCGCGATATTCTTTGCTGCACGCGCCTCATCCAACGCCTCGAACTGCGCCGCGATGGTACGCTGATCCGGCAACTGCGCACGCTGCTCCTCCGGAATATCTGCACCGCGCTCACCTGGTGCTGATTCTTGTATCGCCATATTTCCATCTCATTCCCATGGGCCCCCCAGGAGTCGAACCTGGAACGACCGAGGTATAAGCTCGGGGCTCTGCCATTGAGCTAGGGGCCCGCGACGCTCCCTACTGCTATACTGACTTCTTAGCATGAATACTGCAACCCGTCTATGGCTGCACCAAAACTCGTCACCCTGAAATGCGCACCGTGCAAAGCAGGAACGCCACCGCTCGCCGATGATCGCGTCCATGAGCTCCTCGCGCAGGTGTCGGATTGGAACCTCGTAGATCACGCGATCCAGCGCACGGTCCGGTGCGAGAACTTCAAGCAAGCGTGCGCGCTTTTCATGGAAGTCGCGCTTCTCTGCGAGGAGGAGGGCCACCACGCGGACATCCGCGTGTTCGGATGGAGGAACATCGAGTTCACCCTCTCCACGCACAAGATTGGTGGCCTGTCTGAGAACGACTTCATCGTTGCCGCGAAGATCAACCAACTCCTCCGCGCAAGCATCCACAATTAAACTGTAAGAATCACGCGTGTTGTTCACACTTTTCTGTTTCATCGTCCACTCTATTTCGTCATCTCGACCCCGTTCGACTCGCGGACTCGCTCAGGGCAGGCTCCGCAAATGATGGAGTGGAGAGATCTCCATGGTGCGACGATTTCCATAGCACACGAGATTTCTCGACTTCGTTCGCCCATGCGCTCACTTCGCTCGAAATGACGAGAGGGAGATGGAGATCGTCTACGAGAGGTGCGGCTTGTAAACAACGCTCGAAAATTCACAACGTTGCGCGCGGTGCAATGTGAAGCCCTCCGCTGAATGGCGGAGGGCTTTTGAACTAACGATAGTACACGGTGGACTCGCCGACCTTTCGATAGGTGACGGTGCGCATCTGACGCTGAACGTGACGCTTACTGTAGTACCCGCAGTGCGGACATTCGTTATGGTCATGATACTTACCCCAAAACAACTTCCCACAACCTGCGCACTCCAAACGCCACGTCTGTACCACCATCTCACGAGCGAACATGATGTTTCACTTTCTGCAGCATGCACGCAACCACCCACCATGGGTACGATGCGACACACGGCTCCAGCAAGGAGCCCATCCGACGAACGGGTGCGGTCACCGGAACAATACACGGTGACCGCACCCCGCCGCGCGCCTACAGGTGCCCGAGGTAGCAGCGCTCCCATGTAGGGACTGCGTGCTGCTCGTCATCATCCTCGTCACAATGGGGCTCGCCGACGGAGCGCACGTAGCGCTGCTCGTCCGGCCCGACGCCCACCGCGAAGAAGTGCGAGGCGTTGCGACCGACATCGAGCCACACGATGCCGCGCTCGTCGCGATCGAGCTCCTCCGGCACGTCGCCGGCGTACTCGGTTGCCATGCTGAGCGCCTGGAGGAGCGCGATGCTGCCACCGGCGAGCGCGCGTACGCGCGCGGCGCGGCGCGTGCGCTCTGCCTCGTCCTCCGCGCGCATCTCGGCGATGCGGACGCAGATCTCCTGCGGCGCGGGGATGCGGCATGCCGATGCCTCGAAATGCTCCTCGTCGAACACGAACACGGTGCCATCTTCCGCGACGTGCACCGGCAGCAACTCGCCGAACGCCGCGCACACGGCACGAATCTGCGCAATGCGATCGGGACCTGCGGCCGCCGCCGCCTCTCGCGCAATGCCCTCGCTGCTCGCCATGAGATCGCCAAACATTCCTCCCTCGGGGGAAATACGGCCATGAGGACTCCTGACCGGAATCCCGTACACCTCGTACAGCCCAGTTTCGTCTGCGCACGTCCCTCGAAGATGCAGTGCAGTCATTGCGGATCTCCTCTCCATTGTGAAGGAACATCGCTTACACCAAGACCGAGACGACGTACCCGAGACAAGCAGCAGTACGATGCCCGGGGTCTTGATGCGAAGCGGGGATGAGCAGGGCCGTAGCTGGGGCACCGAGCAATCAGCGGTTGTATGATTTTTGCGCTGTCGCTTCGGTGATTCCATCCTACGTTTTTCACTCTAGCACAAAGGACAAAACTTGTCAAGTACTAGCATTACAAGTATCAATATTTTGGCTATGATAAGCAACTATTTACTTTTTACTATAAAAGAAAGTTTGAGGGTCAATCGGAAGAAAAACATCAATGCTTTCCATCATGAAACAAGCGGATGCTTGACAGAACGTCTCCAAGATGGTAGAGTACGAGTAGCACCTTGGGAATGTTTCAGCGGTCCCAATGTTCGCGATGGGCGCAGGGCCTGTCGCAGACCAGTCCCGCAGCGATGCTGTGGGATGCAACATGAAGGGAGTGGAACCATGAGCAACGGATAATGCATGCTCACGGCCACATCACGACGGTTTTGCCACGCTCCTCGTGGCAAGTACCTGGAACGACGAACGGGAAATCCCGTGCAGAGCACCAACGCGGAGTTGTACTGGCTAGGCAGTAACAACGATGCCAACCGGTACATCGGTCGGCAACAGGCGGACCGAGTGGTTCGATGCGATGATGGCAGCAGTCATCATCGGCGAGCATAGCCGCGAAGGAGGCAAGCATGGGAAACGGCTGAAAGGCCAAGCCCCCGGCACGCAACGCGTGTCGGGGGCTTTCATGTACCAACATACTGTTCGTCAGCGCGGTTCCGGGAGCTCGGCGGCGTGCATCCATGCCATCTCGAAGAGCGCGCGAATGGTGTTCGCAACTTCGGCATTCTCAATGATGACGGAGTGGAGCTTTCCGGTGAATGTTGCGAGCGCAACGTGGTCGCCGTAGATGCCGACGTGACCGCGGAAGCTCGCGTACTGCTCCGGGAGGATGCGCGTCGGTGACTGTGGCAGTGATGACTGCTGGACGTGCGCACCGTGGTAGAGGCCGCGCACCCGCGTGCCCATGTGCTTGAGTGCGTTGCGCATCGGCGCGAGATCATCGCGCGTGAGTACGGCGAGCATCGCGTCAATGTTCGTCATCTCGAGAATCTCTCGCGGACGAACCGCGCTGTAGTCCTCCGCGATGGCGTGGAGCCCTTCTTTCCCCACGAACGATTTGACGACCGGCTTCTCGCCGCCGACGCGGAGTGCGAGCTCCGGCAGCGACCGGCCGAGGTCCGCGACCTGCTCGTGGAGCTCCTGTTCCTTGCGCTTGGCGTAGTGGAGGAGGCGGTCCGGGTGCTCGGCGGCAAAGAGCTTGCGCTTCCCCTGCTGGACGGTGCTCATGAGCCCACGCTCGCCGAGCGTGCCGATCGCCGTGTACGTTGCCGGCCTCGACAGCCGCGTGGACTTGGCGATCTCGATGACCGTGGATGCACCGAGCTCGAGCGCGGCGAGGTACACCTTCACTTCACTCTCCAGGAGACCAAGCGACTTGAGGATGGGGGTAATGTTTTGCATAAAAAGCCGCAAGTATACAATCGTGAGACCGTAGAAAAACAGTGTAGCGGAGGTCTTCAGACCTCCATCCTCCTTGCGCTGCACGTGGAAACCTGAAGGTTTCCGCTACATCGGAAAGAAGGGGGCGTGTTTGGATATTTTTCTACGATCTCCATCGTATCCAGCATACCATGAACAGAAATGCGGCACTGCCCAGAGGCAGTGCCGCACCGATGCGTTCCGTCGCGCCCTACGAGAAAATCGCCTCGCACGTCCGACGGAAGATCGCGCTCACCGAGCCGCGCGTTTGCACCTCGGAGATGGCATCCGCGAACAGCTTGCTGATCGGAACGATGGTCGTCCGCGCTGCGAGCTGGCGGAACGCCGTCACCGCACGATTGGGATCACGGTGCGCTCCGGCGCTCTTCTGGCTGTTCGTCCACCGACACCGCTCCTCGGAGAATGGAATCGTATCGGTGCAGTAGCAGTACTCGATCGGCGCATCGGCGAGCAGCTCGTACGCGCTCATCCCGGTCTCGGTGTCCGTCGAGAATACGGGGTGCACCGCGATGACGATGACGCGCTGCGCGCCGGCTTCCTTGCACGCGATCGCGGCCTGCTTCATAGTGCCGCCGGTTGCGATCATGTCGTCAATGAGGAGGACCGTACGACCGGCGACGAGCGCGGGGTCGCGGATGACGCCACCCGCGATGAGATGGCCGTCGTGGTCGCGCCCCTTCATGTAGAAGGTGACGAGTCCGCATCCGACGACCTCCCCGGTCTCGCGACACCGCTCGGCACCGTTGTCATCCGGCGAGACGAGTGCGACGTCACGAGGCATCTGCTCCCGCGTGATCCCGAGGTCGCGCACAACCTGCCGGAGTACCACGGGCAGTGCCTTGAGGTTATCGAATGGGCCGCGGAACATCCCCTGGATCTGACCGGCGTGGAGGTCCGTCGTCATGATGTGGTGCACGCCGAGCGCTTCGAGCATCGTGCACACGACCGCTGCAGTGATCGGTGTCCGCGGCAGCACCTTCTTATCCTGCCGCGCGTAGCCGAAGTACGGGATGACCGCGATGATGCGCCCCGCAGATGCAAGGTTCGCTGCGTTCACCATCGCGGCGAGTTCCATGAAGTTGTCGCCGGGTTGATGCGTGGACTGCACAATGTAGATGCTCCGTCCGCGGGCGTTGCCGATGATCTGGACGCGCGGCTCTCCGTCGTTGAACGGTGATCCAATGCGCGACACGATCCCATCGTACATCGCCGTGTGACCAAGCTGCGCTTCGAGTACTCGTCCGACTGCGTTGGCGAGGTCACCGTTGGCACTCCCGTGGCACAGCTGCATCTCCGTTTGCATGCGCGTCTCCCTCTCTCGTCTCATGGTTGGCGTACCGGTGGAAAGGACTGTCACCACCATGGCACCGCGCGTGCGGCACGTCAAGCATCTGGTACACTGGTGAGGAGCACCTCATTCGTGGAGCATCTATGTCCGACACCTACGATCGCCACCTCCATGCACTCGGAAAACGCCTGGAGTCCGAGCCCGGGTTCGCGTTCCTCCGTGAGCTCGCGGAGGCGTTCCCCGAGAGCGAGGCGTTCGTCGTGGGCGGCATCGTGCGTGATGCTGCGCTCGAACGCACCGCGAAGGACTACGACTTCATCGTCCGCGGCATCCCACCCGCGGCACTCGAAACGTTCCTCGCACTCCGCGGGACGGTGAACCTCGTCGGGCGCAACTTCGGCGTGTTCAAGTTCCGGCCAATGGGCTGGCCGGAGGACTACGAGGACATGGACATCGCGCTCCCGCGCACGGAGCACGCCGAGGGCACCGGCGGCTACCGCGATGTCGCCGTGCAGTCCGATCCGCACCTCCCCATCGAGGCCGACCTCGCACGACGCGACTTCACGATCAACGCGATGGCGTGGGACGTGCGCAACGCCGTACTCGTGGACCCCTTCGATGGGCGCGCCGACCTCCGCGCGCGCCGCATCCGTGCCGTCGGCAATGCGCACGAGCGCTTCACGGAGGATCGCTCGCGTATGCTCCGCGCACTGCGCTTCGCCGCACAGCTCGGCTTCACGATTGATCCGGCAACGCACGATGCCATCGTCGCGCGCATGGCGAGCATCAACGAGCAGCGCGCGGTGGGGCAGGCCCACGCGCAGACGATGCTCCTGACGGACACCGAGTATGTCACCCCGCGTGAGACCGTCGCGCGGGAGCTCATCAAGAGTTTCGCCGCCGATCCCGTCCGCTCGCTCGACCTCTGGGACGCGTCGGGTGCCATCGCGCAGCTCCTGCCGGAGCTCCTCACGATGAAGGGGTGCGAGCAACCAAAGATCTACCACCACGAGGGCGACGTGTGGGAGCACACGCGTCTCGCGCTCGCGCAGCTCGCAACGGAGCCGTACCGCGCGGCGTTCGGCAGCGCGCACCCCTCGGCGCTCGTCATCTTCGGGACGCTCCTCCACGATATCGGCAAGCCGGCGACGAAGCGCACGCCGGAGGAGCACGGCACGGACCGCATCCGCTTCGACGGGCACGACACCGTCGGCGGACGGATGACCCGCGCGATCGCCAGCCGCCTCACGCTCTCCGCAGCGTTCGGTGCGGATGATCCCCTCCATGTGGATCGAGACGACCTCGTCTGGATCGTGGACCACCACCTCCTCCTCGTGAACGATCCGACCGCGTTCAAGCCCGCGACGATCGAACGGTACTTCTTCCGCAACCGCATACGCGGCGATGCGCTCCAGCGCGTGTCGTTCGCCGATGGAGCGGCAACGCGCTCCGATACACATCCCGATGGGACGCTCGCCCACTTCCACAGCGTCCGCGAACGCATCGCCGAGCTCGCGCCGCTCATCGAGGCGCGTCAGGAGCGATCGCGGATGCGGGACATCGTGAACGGCGACGAGATCATGCGCCGCTTCTCGCTCACGCCGGGCCCACAACTCGGTGCGCTCATCGAGCGGCTCCGCGAGCACCGCCTGAATGTCCTCGCCGCCGAGCAGCGCGACCTCACGAAGGACGAGGCCTTCGCCTTCCTCGAGCCATTGATCCATCGGACGACGTAATGCTCGCACCGTATGCGCATCACCATCTCCGGAACGCCGGGATCGGGAAAATCAACGGTCGCGAAGATGCTTGAAGCGCGCTTGGGGTACCCGCGCGTCAACGGCGGCGACATCTTCCGCGAGGAAGCGACGCGCCGCAGCATGACGCTCAACGAGTTCGGCATGTGGCTCAGCGAGCACCCCGAGTGGGACGAGCAGCTTGACGCGCGCCTCATGGACGCGGGACGCACCCACGACGATGTCATCCTGGAAGGTCGCCTCACCGGCCTCATGTCCAAACGCGACGGCCTCGACGCCTTCCGTATCTGGATGACCGCAGGGGAACCGGTACGGATTGACCGCCTCCAGAAGCGCGATGGCGGCACGCACGAGGAAGCGCAAAAACGCCTTGCAGAACGCGCGAAATCCGAGCGCGATCGCTACCGGAAAACCTATGGACTTGACCTCGGAGACCTGTCCGTGTACGATCTTGTTGTAGAGACCGACACGACCACTCCCGAGAATGTCGTGTCTGTGATCCTCGAACGGATCAACGCTCCTCCCGATCCATGACCATGTATCTTATGACTGACGAACAGAAGACCACTGAGGAACAGGAAGCGACCACCACGCCGCATGACACGACGGATGTCGCTGTCGCTCCGGCGACCGAGGAAGCACCCGTGGAACAGATCGTGGCATCCGCGGTACCAAAAGTTGAGCGCGCAGGCGCGAAGGTCCCCACGGCGCGCGACTGGGATCCTCGTCCTGGCCAGGTTGTCCGTGTCCATGTGCGCATCACCGAGACCACGAAGAAGGGACAGGAGAAGGAGCGCGTCCAGGTCTTTGAGGGCACGGTTATCGCCCGCAGGCACGGTGGCGAGGCCGGCGGCACGTTCACGGTACGCAAGGTGGCGAAGGGCGGCTTCGGCGTCGAGCGCATCTTCCCGCTGCACACCCCCACGGTCACGAACGTCGAGGTCGTCAAGGAGTACCGCGTCCGCCGCGCAAAGCTCCACTACCTCCGCGAACGCCTCAAGAAGGGCAAGAAGCTCCGGGAGACCACGGCCTAACAATCACGCAACACACCCGCCGAACATTCGGCGGGTGTGTTGCGCTCGAAGGCGGCGCGCGCTCACCAGAAGAGCGGAGGGACAATCGCCGTAAGCGCGAGCTCAGGATCGTTCGTCTCGATGGCTCTCCGGAGGATGGCTTGCCCGCGCTTCAACCGATCAGCACTCCGATTGAGTGTCTTGAGATCTATGAATGCCGCAGCGAGCATGGCATCATCGGGTGACCATTTGCGCATGCGCTCCTCCGTCATCTTATTCGGCATACTGATGTCTCGCATGACCGGAACTCACGGCCAGTGCGTTATGCGCGAGAAGGGGCCTCTGCAAAACTCACGCTCGCGGCAGTGCGCAGATTTTCGAGCGAGGCGCGTGCCGCAGAAACGCAGGAATAGCAGAGCTATTTCAAGTTTTGAGAAACGCGCCGCAGCCGAAAAGATGCGTGCTGACGCGAGATGGGAGTTTTGCAGAGGCCCCTAAGCTCGTTCTGCTTGTACCGGTATGCCGAGAGTTCGGACTCGAGTTTGATGTGGAGCGTCGTGAAGCCATCAACATCCGTGGCGAGGCGATCGCCTCGCTCATGCACGACCGTGAACTGTTCGGCCATGTCTGCCCGCAACTCTGCGAGGTCGGTCTTCAGCACGGCGACATCGGTTTTTAGCTCCGCAACATCCGTCTTCAACACGGCGACATCCGTCTTCAACACGGCAACGTCGGCTTTCACGCCGGAGAGATCGAATCTCACCTCACGGAACTGGTCGTCCACAGCATCAAACCCCTGCTTCACGAGCTTCGCGAAGGAATCCATCGTTGTCTCGAATTGTTCCACGGTCAGCTCGGCCATAGGCGTCGAGTATACCACGGGCCCCGACTACGCGCGCGCTTTGGCCTTTGGCCGCTTTGCCTTCGCCTTTGGTTTTCCGGCCGTCTGTTTCTTCTCGCTCGCTGATTGCCCGAGCACGGCGCGAAGGTAGTTCCCCGTGAACGACCGCTCCTCGCGCATGATGTCAAATGGCGTTCCGACTGCGACAATCTCACCGCCGCGCACGCCGCCCTCCGGCCCCATATCAATGACCCAGTCCGCGGACTTGATGACGTCGAGGTTATGCTCGATGATGAGGACGGTGTTGCCGACATCTACAAGCCGCCCGAGCACCTGGAGAAGCCGATCGATGTCTGCAAAGTGCAAACCGGTCGTGGGCTCGTCGAGAATGTAGAGTGTCTTCCCCGTCGCACGCCGTGCGAGCTCCGTCGCGAGCTTGATGCGCTGCGCCTCGCCGCCGGAGAGCGTCGTGGCGGGCTGGCCGAGCTTCACGTACCCGAGACCGACTTCCTCGAGAATGGTGAGTTTGTCGTTGATCGCCGGAATCGTCGCGAAGAACGCGCGTGCTTCCTCAACGGTCATGCTCAGCACATCGGAGACAGTGCGGCCCTTGTAGTGGATCTCGAGTGCCTCGCGGTTGTACCGCTTGCCCTTGCACTCCTCGCACTCAACGTAGACATCCGGGAGGAACTGCATCTCGATCTTCACCATGCCGTCGCCCTGGCACGCCTCACACCGACCGCCGACGACATTGAACGAGAAGCGACCGGCCTTGTACCCGCGCATCTTTGCCTCCGGCAGGTTCGCGTAGAGCTCGCGGATGGGAGTAAACACGCCGGTGTACGTTGCGGGGTTCGAGCGCGGCGTGCGGCCGATGGGCGATTGATCAATGTCAATGACCTTGTCGATGTGCTCCACGCCCGTCATCTTCGCGTACGCGCCCGGGAGTGCTTTCGCATTGTAGAACTTCTGCCTGAGCGCGTTGCTCAAGATGTCGAGCATGAGCGTGGACTTCCCGGAACCCGAGACGCCGGTGAGGCACACGAGCTTGCCGAGCGGCACATCAACGGTGACGTCCTTGAGGTTGTGCTCGGTCGCGCCGGAGATGGTGATCTTCTTGCCGGTCCCCGCGCGGTACTGCTGCGGGATAGGGATGGCCTTCGTCCCGGAGAGATACTGACCAGTGAGCGAAGCGGGGTTGCTCATGATGGCGGCCGGTGTCCCCTCGGCAACGACATGCCCACCGTGTTCACCCGCGCCCGGGCCGATGTCAATGACGTAGTCGGCCTCCTTCATCGTCGCGTCATCGTGCTCCACGACGATGACGGTGTTCCCGAGGTCGCGGAGCTCCTTGAGCGTCGTGAGGAGCTTGTCGTTGTCGCGCTGGTGGAGGCCGATGGACGGCTCGTCGAGGATGTAGATGACGCCCGTGAGTGCGGAGCCGATCTGCGTGGCGAGCCGAATACGCTGCGCCTCACCGCCGGAGAGCGTGGAAGCCGGACGGTCGAGCGTGAGGTAGTCGAGGCCGACGTTCCGGAGGAACGTGAGCCGCGTGTCGATCTCGCGGAGCACGAGCTCCGCAATCTTCTGCTCGCGGGCATCGAGCACCACGCCGCCCGCCTTCCGCTGCTGTCCCTTCGCCGTCGCCGCGCGGTGCCCCGCGCCATCGCGGAGCGACATGAAGAACGCCGTCGCGTCCTCAATGGATGCGTTCGTCACCTCGGCGATGTTCTTGCCCGCAATCGTCACCGCGAGTGCCTCGCGCCGGAGGCGTTGACCGCTGCACCCCGGGCACGGCTTCACGCGCATGTAGCGTTCGATCTCGGAACGAATGTAGTCGGACTCCGTCGCTGCGTGCTTCCGCTCGAGGTACGGGAGAACACCCTCGAACGCGCCGTCGCCCGAGAGGAGCACCTCGAGCTGCTTCGCCGTGAGATCCTGGACTGGCGTGTCCATGGAGAACTGGTGGATGAGGGCGACGCGCTCGATGGTCTGGTACATCGAGCTCTGGTTCGCAAAAACCTTCGTCCACGGTCGGATGGCACCCTGCGCGATCGTGAGCGAGCGATTCGGGATGACGAGCTCGGGGTCGAGCTCGAGGAGCGTCCCGAGTCCCGAGCAATTCGGGCACGCGCCGTGCGGTGAGTTGAAGGAGAAGTTGCGCGGTTCGAGCTCGGGGATGGACACGCCGCAGAGCGGACACGAGAAGAGCTGCGAGAACTCCATAACCTCGCCCTCGGTGCCGTCCTCGGCGTACGCGATGACCATGAGGATGCCGTTCGCGAGGTCGAGCGCGGTCTCCACGCTGTCCGAGAGGCGGGAACGCTCCGTCGCATCCACGGCGACGCGGTCAACGACAACCTCGAGCGTGTGCGCCTTCTGCTTGTCCACCTTCAACGACGCGGCCTCATCAATCGTGTAGAGCACCCCATCGAACCGCACGCGCGCGAAACCGGCCTGATCCACCTTCTTGAGCCACTGTTTGTGCTCACCCTTCTGATCGCGCACGAGCGGCGCGAGGACGAGCACGCGCGTGCCCTCCGCGAGCGTGAGGATGCGATCAACGATCTGGTCAATGGTCTGGCGCACGACCGGACGATTGCACTCCGGACAGTGCGGCCTCCCGATGCGCGCGAAGAGGAGGCGGACGTAGTCGTAGATCTCCGTGATCGTCCCCACGGTGGAACGCGGGTTATGCGAAACCGTCCGTTGGTCAATGGAGATCGTCGGCGAGAGTCCCTCGATGCGATCAACATCGGGCTTGTCCATGACGCCGAGGAACTGCCGCGCGTACGCAGAGAGTGACTCGACGTACCGACGCTGGCCCTCGGCGTAGATCGTGTCGAACGCGAGCGAGGACTTCCCCGATCCGGAGAGTCCCGTGATGACCGTGAGCTTCCCGCGCGGAATGTCCACGCTCACGTTCTTAAGGTTGTGCACGCGCGCGCCGCGCACGGAGATGAATGCGGGACCGGTACTCATAGTGTTACGAAGGGAGAGTGGAGAAGGGAGAAAAGTAGTGATGGTGCGGGGATGGGTGTCTGTGCGCGCGGGAGGTGTCTGCGTCCATCACGAACGAGGGTCCCGAAAGGACCCGAGGTGGTGCCACTCCCGCGAGCGGTCACCGCTGTTTCGTCCGTGCCTCGGCCGCGCGATGCACACCATGCCTCCAAGCGTACCGAGGAGGTGTCGCCGAGTCAAGCACGACTACTGCTGGAGATTGATGTTGCATTCAATGCTTCCCACTCCTGCAAACGCAGCGGTTGTCTCTCCTACCGAAAAGAGTTTGGGATAGAAGACAACCTGCTTACCAAGGTCAGCAAGCGTCGTCGGAATGGGTGTTGCTTGACCGCTGCAGGAATTTTTTCCATAGAGCGTCCCATCAATAGCTAGAACGTAGCCCGCAATATTCGCAACATCACCACCACACGCCACTGCTGCTGTCCGATTCGCACTCTCACCGCTTGCACCTCTAGCCGATACCTGAAACGCACTATTGCTAACGAATCGATAATTTTGTTGCTTGGGTGCTGCAGGAGATAATGCAGCACTCTCTATTGAAGTCGAACCGCCATTCTTACATGCCGCCACGATCGCTATGGAGCGTACCGGTTCCGATAACGTGGTAATCCGTCCACCAATTGCGCCCGTCTGACAATGGTATTCTCCGGGCGAGAACGGCACACAGACTTGTTTCCCATCGCAGAAACTCGCAACGCATGTAGATGACGTACCATCCGGCTTCACGGTCGAGAACTTGAGCCCGCACTGCTTTGTCTTGATCGCGATATTGTCGACGCCGGATGTCGCCGAATCCGCTCCCTTCGCGGAGAACCGTGTACCTTCCGGCAGCTCCGTACAGATATCCTCCGCGAGCGTGACGCTCCGGATAATTGCGGTCCGCGGGAGCGACAGCTGCACGAGGTCGGGATTGACGGTCTGGAGGATGAGGTAGGAGAGGAGGACAAGCCCGAGTCCGATGACGGCGTTCATGATGAACGTCTTGGCGCGCTGCACCTGTCCTGCTGCACCACCAACCATCCAGAGCACGCCGCCGACCATGATGACCACCACGGCAACCACCGCGGCGAGTGGAACCGCCCAGCGGTAGATCGCGGCGATATACGAGCCAACATTCGCCACAGCCGTCACATCACCGTCGGTGCCCGGAATGTGGACTCGAATGGGAATCGTTTCACCCGCAAGGCATCGGCCCCATTCGGGACTACCGCACTCCGCGGCATCCTTGGCGAACTGCGTGACAATGCCGCGGCTCTCGGAAACAGCCGCGCACATCTGTGCCGTCCAGCACCGCGGATTCTCGATCGGACTCGCCGCGTTGGCAACGATCGGCGTAGAGAACAGCGCGAGGAATACAAGTGCGATAGCGAATCGTTGCATACCCTAGAGGGATCGCTCGAGAATCCTGAGCAACGTGTCGCGCGAGAATGCGCCCTCCACCTTCTGCGCGCGGGTGATGTCGCCATCGGGAATGAAGAACCACGTCGGTGTGCCGCGCACGCCGAGCCGAAGACCGTCCTCCACGTCCTGCTGCACCGCGCCGGCGTACCGTCCGGTCTCGAGGCACTGCGTGAACACGATGCGATCCAACCCAACCTGCTCGGCGAGTGTGGAGAGGAACGCCTCGTCAATCGCATCCTGCCGGAGGAAGAGCTGATCGTGGTACGGCCAGAACTTCCCCTGCTCGTTCGCGCACCGCGCCGCCGCCGCTGCGCGCCGCGCATGCGGGTGAAGCTCATCAACCGGAAAGTCGCGGTACACGTGGAGCACGCGATCCTGATACATCGTCATGGCCTCTCGGATGACGGGATACGCCTGACGACAGTATGGGCACTGGAAGTCGCTGAACTCGACGATGACGAGCTTCGGGTCTTCCGCATTGCCAAAAGACGGGTGCGCCGCGGTGTAGAGCGCGACGCCGGGCGGGATGCCGGTCGCGCCCTGCGGGTACGCGTTCGTCGCTTTGGTGAAGGCACCGTCCGTGCCGTCGGAGCGTTGCGCGAACGCGAACCAGAGCCCGAGCGCGCCGGTGATAACCACGTATGCGATCACGGCAATGCCGAGGGGTCGCCGGTACCAGGACTTGCGCAGGACGTGCTGATCCATAGTTTTCCACCATACCACGGAACACATTGACACGCTTTCCCCTCCATGGTACGGTAAACGACTAGCTCTTCTATCCTCTTAGCAACGAGCTCCTAGCTTCTCAGCTTCTCGCATCGCATGTCTAGCAGCTAGGGGCATCTGCAAAAGTGTGTCATTGCGAGCTGAGTCCTCGAGGCGTGGCAATCCCGGCCACTTGGTTGACTGGGATTGCCACGTCGAGGACTCCTCGCAATGACAGCGCAACTCGTATGTCCATCCTCAGCATCATCCAGCTCATCTCGGCGATTCTCCTCGTCGGTGCCATCCTCCTCCAGCAGCGGGGCACCGGCATGGGATCGGCGTTCGGCGGCAACGGTGCCTCCTACCGGACGCTCCGCGGCGCGGAGCGCACGCTCATGGTCGCAACGATCGTCCTCGCGGTCCTCTTCTTTGGCTCCGCGCTCGCACAGGTGATCCTCTAAGTTCCTCGCTCGCGCAGTGACATGGCTCGCACCACGCTCTCCGGCATACGCATGCGCCTCCGCGCACTGCGCGTGCCGACGCTCGCCAAACTCACCCGCCTCCCCTCAGTCCTCAAAGGCCGTGAACGCCTCACGTTCATCACCGGTGTCTTTGTTCTCATCCTCGGTGGTACGCTCGCGGTCACCGGCTGGTACTGGGGTGCGACGACGGTCGTCCCCGCGGTCGGCGGGACGTACATCGAGGGCCTCCTCGGTGCACCACGATTCGTCAACCCGCTCTTCGCATCTGCGAACGATGTGGATCGGGACATCGTGCAGCTCGTCTACGCCGGTCTGTTCCGCGCGGATGCCTCCGGTGCCATCGTCCCGGAGCTCGCGTCTGGCTACACGACCTCGGACGACGGCACGGAGATTACCGTCGAACTCCGCGAGGACGCGCGGTGGCACGACGGTGCACTGGTCACCGCCGACGACGTGCTTTTCACCGTTCGCCTCCTCCAGCACTCCGATGTCGCGAGCCCGCTCCGTGGCAGCTTCCGCGGCGTGGAGGCGGTGCGTATTGATGATCGAACCGTGCGCTTCACCATCGAGCGTCCGCTCGCGATCTTCCTCTCCGCCCTCACCGTGGGACTCCTTCCGGAGCACCGCTGGATTGACATCCCGCCGGCGCACCTGCCGCTCGCCGAGCTCAATCTCCGACCGATCGGCGCGGGCCCCTACCGCTTCATGGGCCTCACGAAAGACCCGCAGGGCATGATCCGTTCGTACGCGCTCAACCGCTACGACGGCTACCACGCGGGGGCGGCGTACCTCGAGCACATCACGTTCAAGTTCTATGAGCGCGAGGATGCGCTCCAGGCCGCCTTCGCGACGCGCGAGGTGGACGGCATCGGGACCCTCCTCCCGCTCCGCGAAGACGTCCCGAAACGCTCCGATGCGGTCGTGCGCACGGTACAGCTCCCGCAGACAACGGCGGTGTTCCTCAATGCGAAGCGCAGCACGGCGCTCACGGAAATCCGCGTCCGCGAGGCACTCTCGCTCGTCATAGACCGCACTGCGTTCATCGCGGAGACGCTCCATGGTGCCGGCACGCCCATCGGCGGACCGATCATCCCGGGATTTGCGACGACCGCGAATCCGCCCGCGCCCGATGCAGTGGATCCCGATGCTGCAGCAGCACTCCTCGATCGCGCGGGATGGAAACGCACGGAGACGGAGGAAACCATCGCTCTCCGCACGAAGCAACTCCTCCTCGAGCTTGAGATTGCCAAGAAGAAGGAGGGAAAGAAAACCGCGGAGCTTTCCGCGACCGATGAGGAGCGTGCGAAGGTGACCGAACAGGTGCAAGCCGAAATCGCGCCAGAGCAACCGTACTACCGGCTCTCCTCCGGACAACCGCTCACCATCGAACTCGTCACCCCGAATGCACCGGAGCTCATCGGCATGGCGGAGTTTATCCGCAGGGCGTGGCAGCAAATCGGCGTGACAGTCACGCTCAGCGTCATGCCGCTCGACCGCGTGCGTGGCGAGGTCATCCCGAATCGTGAGTACGACGCACTCCTCTTCTCGCAGATTCTCGGCCCTGATCCGGACCCATTCCCGTTCTGGCACTCCTCGCAGGTGCGCCACCCGGGCCTCAACCTCTCGTACTTCTCGAATAAGGAGATCGACAAGCTCCTCGAGGATGCGCGGGCGATGTTCGACCACGAGGAGCGTGGGCGCGCGTATGCGGAGTTCCAGGAACGGCTGCACGCAGTCCGTCCGGCAATCTTCCTCGTCACGCCGACGCTCTCCTACCCCATGGTGGACACCGTGCGCGGAGTGGAGCTCGGTCAGCTCACGCAACCCGCAGATCGCTTTGCAACGGTGACGGAGTGGTACACTGAAACAGAACGCCGATGGCGAACGAGCGACTAGCTTTGAGCAACTCGTTACTCGCAACGAACACGGGCGAGTGGTGGAACGGTAGACACGCACGGTTCAGAGCCGTGTGGGAGCAATCCCATGAGGGTTCAAGTCCCTCCTCGCCCATCTTCGGCGCTCCCGCGCCAGCTTCAGAGGGATGGAGGTCTGAAGGCCTCCGCTCCATCATTTTTCTAGACACGCATTCTCCATCTAACTAGCCGCTAGCAGCTCATCGCTAGCACCCATGAGACCTATGAACGACCTTGTCCTTTCCGCAGCACCCGCACGGCAGCCGGCTTCCAACCGCGCGCCGCGTCGCTCCGGACGCCGCCGCCCCGCACGACGACCTCAGACAAAATCTGCACCTCAGACAAAATCCGCACCCGCCGCACGAGGTGGTGGCGGCACCGCCCTCCGCATCATCCCCATTGGTGGTTGCGATGAAGTGGGGCAGAACATGACCATCTTTGAGTACGGTGATGACATCATCATCGTGGACATGGGTGTCATGTTCCCCGAGGAAGACCAGCCCGGCGTGGACTTCATCATCCCGAACATCGGTTACCTCAAGGGAAAGGAGAAGCGCATCCGTGGCGTCGTCATCACGCACGCGCACTTCGACCACATCGGCGCGATTAGCTACCTCGTGCCACGGCTTGGCAACCCGACGATCTACGGCACGCGACTGACGAACGCGATGATCAAGAAGCGGCACGAGGAATTCAAGATCCAGCCACTCAACCTCCAGACCATCGCGCCGGATGCAAAGATTCAACTCGGGGTATTCACCATCGAGCCGTTCTACGAGAGCCACAACATCCCGGACTCCATCGGCCTCATCATCCACACGCCGCGCGGCATCGTCGTGCACACGGGCGACTTCAAAGTGGACCTCGAGCCCGTAGGGACCACGCCGGGCGACCTCGCGAAGATTGCGCGGCTCTCCGACAAGAACGTCCTCGCATTGCTCTGCGACTCCACGTCCGCCACGAAATCCGGCCACCAAATCTCGGAGTCAGAGATTAGCAAAACGCTCGATGGCATCGTCCGCGAATCCAACGGCCGTCTCATCATCGGGCTCTTCTCCACGCTCATCGCACGCATCCAGCAGCTCATCTGGATCGCGGAAAAATACGACCGCAAGGTAGCGATAGAAGGATTCTCGATGCGGACGAACGTCGAGATCGCGCGCGAGCTCAAGTACATGAGCTTCCCGAAGGGCATCATCGTGGAAGCGCGCGACCTCGTGAAGCTTCCGCCGGAGAAGCAGATGATCCTCTGCACCGGCTCGATGGGCCAGGAACGCGCCGCGCTCATGCGGATCACGAACA
Source organism: bacterium (assembly GCA_030647005.1). Taxonomy (NCBI): domain Bacteria; species bacterium. The sequence continues at coordinate 3,023 of JAUSKG010000002.1, read as the reverse complement.
GGGAGCACCGCCTGATCTCCATTGACCCGGGCGATACGATCATCTTCTCGTCGTCCGTCATCCCAGGCACGGAGCGGAGCGTCCAACGCCTCAAGGACAACCTCACGCGCCAGGGCGCAGAGATCATCGCGTACGACCACATGGACGTCCACGCGGGAGGCCACGCACAAGCCGAGGACCTCAAGCTCATCATCAAGCTCGTGAACCCGCGCTACCACATTCCCATCCACGGCCACTACTTCATGCTCGTGGCGCACGGGAAGATCGCGCAGCGCGCCGGCATCCCCAAGGAGAACGTCATCATTCCGGAAAACGGCGGTGTCATCGTGTTTGATGACCGCGGCGGTCGCTTGACCCAGGAGCGCGTGCCGGCAGATCGCGTCATGGTGGACGGCCTCGGCGTCGGCGATGTCTCCGAAGTCGTACTCCGCGATCGCAAGCAGCTCGCGGATGACGGCATGGTCGTCATCGTCGCCACGATCTCCCGCAAGGACGGTAAACTCGTGACAAGCCCGGACATCATCTCGCGCGGCTTCATCTACCTCAAGGAGTCCAAGGCCCTCATCGAATCCGTCCGCAAGCACGTCAAGCAAATCACCATCGAATCCGGCGGATCCAAAGCGAAGTCCGGCCCCCTCGAGGCCTACCTCCGTGGCAAGATTCGCGACGACATCGGCAAGCTCCTCTACCAGAAGACCGAACGGAGACCCATGATCCTGCCGGTGGTCATTGAGGTGTAGCGAGAAACAGACCCGATGTGCATCGGGTCTGTTTCTTTTGAGCAGGTGTCGGTCCATCTTGACACCGCCTCCACACTTGACTACAGTGACTGCGTGCTCGTTCACAACAAAACACGAAAGGGGTTCGCATGCACCATCGAACTATCCGTAAGCGATTTGCAGCGGGAATCGACGCGCTCCTTGCTGGAGCCGTAGCACTCCCGCACGATCTCTACCCCTACCAGACCGAGGCGCTGCAGAACACCATAAACTGGCTCCTGGACCTCCGGGGGACGAAACGCGGCTACATTGCACACGCGACCGGACTCGGGAAAACCGTCCTCTTGTCCGCACTCATCCACGCATGCCCAAAGCTACGCTTCCTCATCGTCGTGCCAACGAAAGTACTCATCGAGCAAACCGCGCCTGCAATCACGCGGTTCACGAAGAGCATGGTTGGTCACGTCTCAAGCTTGAAGCGCATCCACGATGAGGACGGTAACGTCATCGCGCTTCCCGGCTATGAGTACACCAACGTCGTAGTGACGACCGACGAGAGCTTCGTGCAGAAGGCCGGGATGTTCAAGCGCCAGTTCCAGCCGCATATCATCATCTGGGACGAATGTCACTGGGCATATCACCCGCGTGCGCGCCACGCGCTCGCGCAGTTTGACGCCTGCGTCATCATCGGACTATCCGCAACGCCGGACTCCCTGACGACGGTCGCCAAACCCACGTCGCGTGCGGTGCTCCTGGAGAATGGCCGCACGCTCTACGCGGATCCCAACCGACTCGCTGCGACGCACTTCCAGACGAAGATCGACGAACGATCCGTACGCTGGGGCATCGAGGAGGGCTGGCTCGCGCCGTTCGCCTGGGGCCGTATCACGTTCGACTGCTCGCTCGATGGCGTCGCGAGCGCGGAGACACCATCGGGAACCGACTACAACGAGCAGCAGCTCCAAGCGCGCATGGCCGCACACTGGCACACGATGACGGAAACAATCGTTCGCCTCTACCACAATGGAGAGTACGATCTCCCAAATCGCCAGACCTTTTCGGCCTGCCCGAGCATCCTCGCATGTGAGCACCTCGCGACATCGCTCCGAGCGATCGGCATTCCCGCCGCGAGCATCAGCGCGAACACGCCGACGCACGAACGACGCGATTTGCTCGACCGGTTTCGCCGAAACGAGATCCGACATCTCTCATCGGTCATGGTCCTCCGCGAGGGAGTGGATGCGCCAAACGCCGAAGTGTGCCTCATGCTCCGTCCGACCAAATCGCGCACCTTCTACTTCCAGTACATGGGGCGTGTCCTGCGACTCATGCGCGACAATCCCCACAAGGTTGCGCTCGTGCTCGACGCACACTTCCAGCGTGCAGCGATCGCGCCGCTCTCAGCACCTCGCCTCTTCGCCGCACCAGGACAAGAAGTGCGGGAACTCGATATCCTCGTTGGCCCAGATGCAGGACCACGTAAACCACGCAAGCCACGTAAGCCACGCGATCCGCGTGACCCACCGCGCAAGCCACGGAAAAAGGTGATTGCATCACCTTACCTCCTCCCTGATGGCGTAGAGCCACGCATCGTGGTTATGGATGCGCTCGACGACATCGAGTACTGGGCGGGAGACGGTGGGACGTTCGAGGCGGATGGGGAAGTGTGGGGAACGATCAATGTATTCGCTGATACGCTTGGGTGCAGCAGTGCTGCCATCAAATACCGAATAGAAGATCACGCGTGTCGAAAAAGGATGGGACGAAATCGCTCTGGAACCCTCCAGACATTCTACGCCCTCTCGGATGTACGGCGTGCGTGCGCGGATTTGCTCCAAGATGTACCGGAGGTCAACGACCAAGGTACGTTTGAGGCGGATAGGGAGATCTGGGGAACGATTCGGGCACTCGCTATGATGTTTGGACTCACGCCAGTGAGCATCAAACACCGGATAAAAAATCACGCGTGTCGAAAGAGGACGGGGAGAGATCGCACTGGACACCCCCGGACATTCTACGCCCTCTCGGATGTGCGGCGTGCGTGCGCGGATCTCCTCCAGGATATATCGGAGGTCAACGACCAAGGTACGTTCGAGGCGGATGGGGAGGTCTGGGGAACGATCAAGCCATTCGCTACGATGCTTGGATTCGCGCAAGGGACCATCAAACGCCGAGTAAAAGATCACGCGTGTCGAAAAAGGATGGGACGAAATCGCTCTGGAACCCTCCAGACATTCTACGCCCTCTCGGATGTGCGGCGTGCGTGCGCGGATTTGCTTGGAAAAAAGTCGAGGCGAAAAAAGA
>JAUSKG010000001.1 GCA_030647005.1 bacterium | reverse complement strand
CCTGCATCGTGGTGCTTGCCCATATACGGTCATGATGGGCGAAATGAGAATCGCTGTCTAACGAACGGGGGACAGTCCACAGATTGGGACGCAAAATAGTCAACCAATTTCGCAGAACGTTCCACTGGAGCGGACGATCGGACCTGTTCATAGTGTTGCACCGTCATCAGGGACAGCGGTCACACCAGGTCGGGTCACTGTGAAGGAGGAAGTAGCTAAGAACGTTGCAGTCCCTCCCGTTGCAGCTGCTCCAAACGGGACGTACAAAAATGTATACGGTAATAATGTCCCGCGACCGTATGCGGCACCGTCTGTTCCTGTGGGTGCCTCTGCCCACTGCAGGGATGGGACGTATAGTTTTAGTCAGAGCCGCAGAGGAACGTGCTCGCATCACGGCGGAGTAGCGACGTGGTTATAGTGGGAATGAGAAAGCACCGCGCATTGCTGCGCGGTGCTTGTTTGTTTCATGGAGGGGTATACTGACCGCCAGTATCAGTCTTGCAGTCGCCGCCACCCCCACAACCATCGCCACCCCACACAATCATCTCCGAGCCAGTCCATACCGCAGTGTGGAAATATCGACCATCAGGTGCGTCTATGGTGGCAGATGGACACCATGCGTCCAAGATCGGATCATACTGCCCGCCACCATTCGATGTCCCAACTGACATACCCCACACGATCATCGTGGATCCTGTCCAAACGGCGGTGTGGTGATCGCCCATCTCGACGGGCGCGTTATCCGTCGATACGGTAGTCCATGAATCGGTGCTCGGATTATACCGACCGCCGGAACCGTTGCTCCACACAATCATCTCTGAGCCAGTCCATACAGCAGTGTGCCAGTAACGAGCGGAAGGAGCGTTATTGATACTCGTGGAATTCCATGAGTCCTGTTCGGGATTGTAACGGCTTCCTGTGCTGAGTCGTCCATCTCCTGGTTCATCGCCACCACCGCCCCACACAATCATCTCTGAGCCAGTCCATGTGGCAGTATGATATGCACGTCGCAATGGTGCGTTGGTCGAAGTTATTGGTAGCCATGAGTCTGTGGCCGGATTGTACCGGGCGCCATTGTTCAGAAATCCATCACCATATCCGCCCCACACAATCATCTCTGAGCCAGTCCATACAGCAGTGTGCCAGTAACGAGCGGAAGGAGCATCAGCGGTTGACATTGGTTGCCAGCTATCGGTTTGAGTGGTGTAGCGTCCGCCACGACGCATGTCTCCACCACCTACGCCACCACCGCCCCACACAATCATCTCCGTACCCGTCCAAACGGCAGTATGTTTGTATCGTGCACTTGGCGCCCCGAGTACTGTCATTGGCGACCAATAATCATCTGACGCATGAAATCGGTCGCCACTGTTCAGATACCCACCCCAGATCAGCATCTCCGTGCCCGTCCAAACGGCAGTATGCGTGTACCGTGGTGCCGGGGCTCCCGCCAAAGGTGTCGGTTCCCAACTTCCTGCTCCGCAGGCGATGTCACACACACCCGCATTGCAGGAGGATGTATAGTGATTGGGCACAGGACATGGTTCGTCGGTTACACCATAAGAACACGAGCCATCAGCATGACATGTGCCTGGTCCACTGAAGCTGCGTAGCGTCGTGTTGTCTAAACACACTGGAGCAGGGATATCCGTACAGAACGCACCGTTATTGACCGTGTTGTCGCAATCATTGTCTTGTGTGTCGCAGATCTCTGTGCCCGGCGTAATCTCTCCACTGCAACTACTCCAACTTCCGGCATAGCAGAGGTCTTCCATTGTGCTGCACGTGATGATCGTTTCGGGATGCGTGTTTGGCGAAATGCCAACGATGGGGCCAGTGTACGAGATACACTGCACCATGCCATCTCGACACACGCCAACATTTCGCGTTTCCACGGGACCTTCGTAGCAGGCGCGATTTAGTAAAATCGTATTTCCGTCTATGTCGCGTGAGCCATCGGTCACCCCGTCGCAATCGTCATCGAGGCCGTTGCATATTTCCTCGGTGCTGCTCACGGATCCGTCGGGTGCGTTGCAGGTGAGTGATGACGTTTCGAGATCGCACTGCATCGTGCCCGTTCGTGCACAGATACCGAACTGACTATTGGAGCATGAATCGCCCCATCCAACTGTATCGGTATCGGTCGTACCGTCACAGTCATCATCCATGCTATTGCACGACTCATCGATTGGGGAGTCGGGTGTGCCGACGCATTGAGTACCGTCACCGCCGTTGGTGCACACCACCACACCTTCTCGCGTACATACTCCGATGCCGACTGGACACGCATTGCCGATGTTCCAGAAGCTCTCGTCGGTGCTCCCGTCGCAGTTGTCATCGAGCCCATTGCACTGTTCCTCCGTTGCGCGATCTGCACCATCCGGAGCATCGCACACGAGAGTTTCTGATGCGGCGTTGCACACGAGCGTCCCGTGCAGTTCACATGCGCCATAGAGACCATTGGAACATGATTCTCCGTAGTCGGCGGTGTCTGTGTCAATGATGCCGTTGCAATCGTTGTCGACGCCATCACAGAATTCCATTTCGGGACTTCCATCGGTGGCTGCGCATGTTGTCGCCACGCCATCCTCTGTACATACGACCACGCCAAAGCGTTCACACGCTCCGATTCCTACCGAGCACGGATCGTCCAGGCCATCGAATGATTCATCCGTCTCCCCGTTGCAGTCATTGTCGATGTGGTCGCAGCGTTCGACTGCGGGCGGGTTGGTTGATGCATCGCACCGTACCCCCCCATCATGACTGCAGACGTACTCCCCAAATCCCTCGCAAGCACCGGTGCCATTGGAGCAATCAGTGCCGAGCACGTCCATGAAATCTTCGTCCGTCTCCCCGTCGCAGTCGTTGTCCAGATCATCACAGATGTCAGGTTCGGGGTCACGTCCCTCTTGGAGGATTTCGTTTCTTCCATGAACGCAGGAGATGATCGTAACTTGACACTCACCATCCGACGTTCCGGAGACTCTCGGTGAGAGTCCGTCGTCAGTGACGCCGTTGCAGTTGTCGTCAAGTCCATTGCATGTTTCTTCGGTTCTGCTCGCGGAGCCGTCGACAGCGCTACAGGCGAGCGATGATGTGTCGAGGTTGCATTGTTTGATGCCTGTCCGTGCGCAGACCCCAAGTTGCTCATTGGAGCATGATGCACCCCATCCGGCGGTATCAATGTCAGTGATTCCATCGCAATCATCGTCCACCCCGTTACATGCCTCAACGCCCGGTTCTCCAATCGAAGCATCGCAGCGTGTGGTACCGTCCGCAGCGCAGACGCGGACGCCTGCATGTTCGCAGGCACCGGTGCCTCTCGTACAGGACGTGCCGAGCACGACTGTGAAATCTTCGTCAGTGTCCCCGTCACAGTCGTCGTCTCGGCCATTACAGATCTCCTCGGTCGGGACTCCGGGCTCGAGATCGCAGTGGAGACCGCGAGCGAGCGCGCAGGTGAGCACGCCAGAGCGGAGGCAGATGCCATCGCCAACTGAGCACTCGGATCCAAGGAGATCCGCGAAGTCCTCATCGGTCTCTCCGTCGCAATCGTTATCCAGTTCGTCACATTGTTCTGGCTGCGGATCACGCCCCTCATGGAAGACGATGGTGTCGCCATCCGTGCAGGTGAGAATGTGCGGCTCGCACTCCCCGTCAGTCGTTCCGATGACTTCAACGCCGATTCCTTCGTCGGTGTAGCCGTTGCAGTTGTCGTCGAGTCCATTGCACGTCTCATCGGTTGAGCTTGACGATCCATTGGGTGCGTCGCAAACGAGCGCACCAATGTCGAGATTGCACATCATGGTTCCGGCCCGTTCGCAGATTCCGCGCTGTCCATTCACGCATCGCGTTCCATGATAATGCGTATCGGCATCCGTGATGCCGTCACAGTCATCATCGATGCTGTTGCAGCGTTCTGCGGTGGGAGATCCGGCAAATGCATCGCACGAGATGCCACCAGTTCGTGTGTCGCACCCCCATTCGCCATCGTGCGCGCACGCACCATTGCCAACGGTGCACGCTGCTCCGAGTTCTACGAAGTCCTCGTCCGTGTCACCATCACAATCGTTATCGAGTTCGTCGCAGAGTTCGCTGGTTGGATTCCCGGACTCCGCATTGCACGCAGAAGATTCGAGATTCATGCAGGCGATCTCGCCAGTCCGTTCACAGGAACCGATTCCCGCGACGCATGGCAGGCCGAGGTCAAAGCCCTCGTTGGTCTCCCCATTGCAGTCATTGTCCTTGTCATCGCAGAGCTCAACATCGAGACAGTGACCATTGCCGTCAGCGTCATCGTCCGTTGCCGTGTCGCCGCTGCATCCCGGACAGGATGTATCGTCGTCGGGATGCTCTGTTGCGCATGCGGATAGAACAACTATCAGGGTGCAAAGTCCCACGCACATGATCCGATTTTGCATCGGTTTCTCCTTTGTGTGTCGCCTTGTTTTCGGTTGTGAATGAACCACTCTTCATGTAGAGAATAGCGTATTTTTGGTCATTTGTCAAGCATGGGAAGGGCTCTGGTGTTTATGTCGGGTGTAGGGTTGAATTTCGGTACTGAATCACAATGACCACCCATACGGGTGGTCATTGTTTTGCATTTTTCAAAACGGGCCGGACGGGACTCGAACCCGCAACTTCCGCCGTGACAGGGCGGTGCTCTAACCAGTTGAACTACCGGCCCACATGATGATGGATCGCACTACGTCACTATCGTATACGTTGTATAGAGTTTGTCTAGTGCCTCACGGGAAAGGATTGGAATTGGCGTCATTCGTGCAATAGGAAAGGCGGCCCTCTGGAGGAGGGCCGCCTTGGCGGCTTTGTTGGGGTGCCCCTAGGGATAGGAACAGCCCGGGAGCCGGAGATGCGGGAGCTGTGTGCAGATGTCGCCACCACCGCCGTTCTGCATCTGTCGGTGACGATCCGTGACCCTCTGGAAGAGGGAGCGGAGGCGTTCGTCGGTGTACACGCGGGCGACTTGCCCGGTCATGCCGATGGCGTCGTCCTGACCGCCATCGCGTTCGCTCTGGTCGCGGCGGTGCTGGTTGAGGCCCTCCTTGGCCTGCTCCGCGTCGCGTCGCGCTTGTTCGGCGAGCATGCGAGCGACCGTGTCGGCATCGTTGTTGCCTGAGGACGCGGAGGTCGGTTTGGAGAGCCATGCGAGCCCGAGGATGCCGAGCAGGAGCGCGGCGAGGACGCACATTGCGATGGACGCACCCGGCCAGCCGATAGGGCCGATGCTGGTGCGACGCGCGGTGGGTGGTGGAGTGAAGTACGGGATCTCGATGGTGTTGTCGTGCGGGACCGGTGCCGGCATCTGCGCGGCGACGTGCTGCACCGCGACGCGACCTCCTGCATCTCCGTGAACCTCGATGGGCCCGGACCGCTTGGCGCGGACCTGGGCGATGACGCATCCGTACTCCTCGGTGCCTGCGGCACCGGTGGTGAGCGAGATGCTTGCCCTTCCGTTCTGGAGTGTGCCGAGCGTGGGGTCCACGGAGACGTGGACCGGCGCGCTGGCGACCGCGTTGCCGTGCTCGTCCGTCACCCGGAACATGACCGGGCCGGACAGCTCTCCCACGACTCCGTCTACCGGACCGGGGGATGCTACTCCGATGTTCAGTGCCATGACTCCTCCGTTGGTTGTGGGTTGATGGTGACGCTATACGCGCACGAATCGCACGCGCGGCGGTTGGTTATGGTTGTGCGCACCGCCGCAGCAGTGATGCGGTTGCTGCTGCAGGACGACGATATCACCGGCCTGAGCCACACAGCCCTCGGGCTCGCCCGCGGGGACGTTTACCAGGAAGTGCACCTGCTGCGTGAGCGTCCTGCCCGTCGGTACGCCTGGATCGTCCAACTCGGCTCCGTAGACGGTCGCACAGAGCTGGAGCGATCGCCCACGCGCGGGCTCTTGCGGGACGACCTGGCATCGGGCGTAGCCCTGCCCGTCCGTCACCATGACGCCTTCCTGCGTCGTACCCTGTCCGAGCTTGAAGAGTCCGGCCCCGGCCTGGCACTCGAAGCGAACCTCCACGTTCGGAATGGCGTTCGCTCCTTCGAGTACTCGAACGACGAGCTCGACGTGTTGGTTGACCTCTGCGGTGCGAGTGATCGCTCCGTACGATTCGATTTGCATGCTGACCTCCTACAACTTGGGTTTGGGTTGGATTTGCAGCGGAACCATCCGCGCACCTCTCCGGCCGCTGTCCGTGGTCAACGGGACCATTCGGACATGCGACGGACGCGGTGCGGGGACGACGGTGTCTCGCGCCGGTTGCCTGGTGCTGGACGGGGGATCGGACTCCGGTTCCGGGTCCGGCGAGGTGTTTCCATCCAGGTTCGAAATGTAGGCATCGAACGGATCGTCGGCGGGAGCCGCGATGTTCGGATTCGTCGCCTCATCATCGTTGTCCTCGTCCTCATCTTCCTCATCCTCCGCAGCAGCAGCCGCCGCCGCTGGGCTTCCGAAGGGATCATCATCTTCACCGTTTTTGCCGTCACCCATGGTGTTTCTTCTCCTCTTCAGTTGGTAATGTGCTGGCCATTCCAGCCCCGGAGCATCTCACTTTCCGGCTCGAATGTGAGGAGGAGCGCATGCGATCAGGTAGCGAGACGCTCGGGGGCCGCAATGAAATACTCTACAAAGAATCACTGCAGGTCACTCTAGCGCAAAAACTGTAGCACGGAAACGATATATTGTCAAGTTTATATGGCAAAAGGTTCATTTTTTGTGTCTAGAGGTTCATTTTTTGTTTCAATAGAGCAATATATGTGATTATTATTGAGTTTTTTCTATTTCAACAAAATAAGGGATGACCCTTGACAAATTGTAGGAAACGCGCTACAGTCACGGGCAGTACCTTCACATATTCCTCCATCGCCTTGATGGAGATTCCAGACAACAACACCCGGCAAGGAGTGAGAACATGGGTCGCATTGGTCAGGCCCTCCGTACGTTCGGAGGTGCAACGGTGCGTAGGGCTCGTGCGGTTGGGGGTGCGACTTCCAACATCGCTCGTGCGCTGCGCGATACAGCTTCGGAGAGCGCGCGGACGCTCGGAGACGCCGCTACTCGCGGCACTCGTGCGGTGCGGGATGCAACCGTGCACAACGCCAGCGCATTGCGCAGCTCCGCTTCGCGGAGCAAGCGTGCACTCGGTGACAGCACGAATCGTATGGCGCGTGCGGTGGGAGGAATAACCTCCCGCGCCACCCACGCCATCGAGGACGCAGCCAGTCGTTTCGCTCGTGCGGTCAGCGGTGCAGCGTCCAGTGTTGCACATGCGATTGGGAGCGGGGCATCCCGCGCCCGTCATGCGGTGCATGATACCGCCGCCAACGCCACCCACGCCATCGAGGACGCAGCCAGTCGCCGCGCCCGTGCGGTGGGGGATGGGGTATCCGATGTCGCGCACGCGATCAGTGATTCCGTTTCACATGCCGCACTCGCGTTTGGGGGCGCAGCGTACGGCAGGACACTCGCGCTCGCGCGTGTCCCTGTCCATGCGATGCAGCAGCGTCAGCGCAGGAAGAGCGGCAAGCGACTCGCAGCGCGGTACGGAGGCGGCGTTACGCCGCGCCCACCGCCACGTCCTCGTTATCCGCGCATCGTGTTCTACAACGTCGCACCGGGTGCGGAGCGTCAGCGGAGCTGGTGGAGGGCTGCGAGCAAGCGATGGAAGATTGCAGGAGGCATCCTCGCTGCCGTCGCGCTCGCCGCTGCCGTCGTCCTGCTCCTCATGCTCGCCCCGTGGAGTGATGACGGTGCCGATGCACGCGATCGGTCCACCGATGTCTTCCCGCCGCCGTCCGCGACGCTGGACGCATCCTACCGCGACCAGCGCAGAGGCGCGATCGTCGAGCAGTACGCGCAGATCGCGGCGGACGTCGCACCCATCGCATCGCGCATCGCGGAGTTCCGTCCGCTCATCGAGCGGTTCGCGAACACGGCGCGCATTTCGCCGTTCCGTGTCGCCGCCATCATCGCGCTGGAATCGCGCGGCGTGCGCGATGCCGTGAGCCCCGCAGGTGCAACCGGACTCATGCAGCTCATGCACGATACCGCAATGGATCACGGTCGGAGCTGTGGGATGGTGCATACTACCCTCCGGAAGGAACCCGAGCAGAACATCTGCACCGGAGTGTCGTACTACGCCATGCTCATTGCGCAGTACGACGGCGATGACGAGACCGCACTCGCGCGGTACAACTCCGGGAGCATAGACGAGCGACTCGCGCGCTTGCCGGAAGGTACGCCAAAGCACTACTGGGCACTCCGCGGAGCTGGTGCCCTCTCCGGCGCGGAGAGTCGGAACTACGTCCCGCGCGTGCTCGCCTGGGAGATGGCACTCCGGGCACTTGATCGCTTCGGTGAGGCACCACCGGACATCGCAGCACTCCACCTCCCCATCGGCGGCCCGCGGCGACCGTGCGGAGGTGTAGGTGATTCGTTCCTCAACCTTGGTGCGCTGTTCATCGAGTGGGGTGCCAAGCTGCGTGGGCATCGGTTCTCCTTCACAGCACCCGACGATCGTCCGTACGGTGATGTCCCCGACGGGCAACTCGGTTGGCCGTCCGTCTCCGGGTATCGCGTCACCTCGTCGTTCGGCATGCGTGACGGCGATCACCACGACGGGATTGACATCGCAGCGCCCTGGGGCACGCCGATCTACGCCTCCGCAGACGGCATCGTGGTATCCACACAGGAGGATCCCGGTGGGTACGGCAGACAGGTGACGATCGAGCACGGAGACGGCATCAAGACGCGGTACGCGCATGCATCCCGCGTGCTCGTCGCCGAGGGACAGACGGTTGTCCGCGGTCAGGAGATCGCCACAGTGGGTACAACGGGCAACTCCAGTGGCCCGCACATCCACTTTGAGGTGTTCGTGGGCGAAACCCATGGAGCACGCAAGCAGTTCATGGACCCGATGCCCTACCTGTTGTAGCACGTCGCGATTCTCGAAGGCACCCGAGCCAGTAGCTCGGGTGCCTTTCCTTTTGGTATACTGAACGTTCAGGAGATGTCCACAGAGGGCACGCTCGTTCGTCATTTCGACCGGAGCTCGTCTGCGAGCGGAGCGGAGAAATCTCACACGGTTCAATAGATTGGAACGTTTCTGCGGAGGTCTTCACATGCGTTATGCCATCAGAAACACCGACCATGGATCCCATGGAACATTTTGTAGAGACGCTCATTGCGTCTGCGGGCTTCACCGCGCTCCCTATTGGCGCGCACGAACAACTCGTCATTCAGGTGCGTGATCAGGTGCAGCGTCGCACCGGTGTGCTCGCGGTGCGTGAGCTCGATGCCGATGGCCTCGGTGCGATGCGCGCGCTCCTCGAACAGGAACCCGCACCGTCCTCCGAGGCAGTGCAGGAGTTCTTCCAGGCGCGCATTCCCGATTTTCCCCAGAAGCTCGAGCGCGAGCTCGATGCGTTCGCGGAGTCCTTCCTCGCTGCCGCGCAGCCATCCTCGGTATGACCGATGTCCAGCAGCAGCTCCAGGAGCTTCGCGCATTTGCCGATGAAACCCTCGCGCGCCTCGACGCGCTCTCGCGCGAGCAGCAGGAACTTCTCAAGGTTGCCCTCGATCGCATACGACTCGAGGAGATCGAGGCCGTGCGACGGGAACTCTCATCGCGATGACTATGGCGACAGCGGAAGACCAGCGCTCTGAAGAGACGGAACGGCGGGAGTCACCCTTCGACACCGCTGCGGTTGAGAGCGTGCGCGCACAAGTGGACCTCCTCGTGTATCATGCGCGGAAGAAGGTGCTCGACCTCGACACGACCCGAGAGCGCATTGACGCACTCATCCGGGAGCACGAGGGTGCCCTCACGGAAGCTGAGGATGCTCGACTCCGTGAGATTGGTGAGAATGCGCATGACTTTCTCAATGTCCTTGAGCGGTTGCGGTTGCGGGTTGTTCCAGAGAGTGCGGATGTGAGCTCCGCAGCCGATCTTTGGGATGAGGCATCCGACACACAGCAAGAAGACGCTCCACTCGCCGGACCGGAGTCGCCGATACACGTTGAGTCATCTGCGGAGCCCATGGGCGTTTCTGGATACGAAGAGAGTGCTGCTGAGGATACCCAGGTAGACGCTCCACCTTCCAGATCGGAATCGTCAACACGCGAGCCGTCCGCGGAGTCCATTGCGCCATCAATGGAGCAATTTTCCGCGTACGAAGAACTGGATCAAGAGGCCATGAACGTCAGGAGGGAAGTGGTCGCGGGGACACTATCCATACAAGATGCGCGCACACGCGTGGAAGAGCATATACAAAATATTCAGGATAAATTTCCAGATTTGCTTTCGTCAGCCGTTCGTCTGCAGAATACGTTCGAGGGGTGGTTGCGACGACAGTCGAGGCAGCACACCGAGGAGCATACGGTCGAGTCATCCGGAGAACCCTTGAGAACCCCAGAGCACGAGGGAGATGCCGAAGCTGCATTTGATGTGGTGGATGCGGCAGTAGTTGAGGCGGCGGGTCCGGAAGCGATTGCGTTTGGCATGGCGGAATCGCTCTTACAACTTCCGGAGGGTCGTGCCGAACTCTCCATCCTCGCTGCGGCGGTTGCCGGTGTGGAGGGCGAGATGCGCGAGCGTGTGGATGCAACGATTGCGCAGCTTGCGGAGCGACTCGGCCTTTCGCAGGAAACGGTCGCGGAGGCACTACACGATCAGCAACGCTTGCTGGAGCAGGCCATTCGGCGTGAGGTCTATAGCGCGGACGCGCCGGTGCTCACCACGAAAGCCGACAAGGCAAAGTTTGCGGGCAAGACGCTCGTGAAGCTTGCGGCGTATGCCGGTGCGGGAATGTTCCTCGCGTCCGCTGCGGTCACTGGCGGCATGACCGCCGCGCTCGGCGGCGGTGTGATTGCGCTCACGCGTATGCTCGGCATCGCGCGGAAGGGCGCACGGCAGGAGGCCGCGGTACAGGAGCAACTCACGGCGACGCGGGAAGCACTCGTATCTCCGGATGGTGCTGAGCAGAAAGAAAAATTTGAACGCGCGCTCGCGGCAGCACTCGTCGCGAAGCGACTCGACGCGCTCAATGTCGCCAATGCGACGGAGCTCGCGGCGCGCGATGCGGACCCCACGCTCACACCGGAGCAGCAGGAGCAGCTCGCGGGTGCCGCGCGTGGCCTTCGTGCGGTAGATGGAGAAACGCAGGAACAGGAGCAACAGGCGGCAACGCGTGAGGGCTTCCAGCCGTTGCGTGAGACCGCGTGCGGCATCCTCAAGAAGATCTGGAGCGGTGGCGATACGGCAGACGAGAAGATGCTCACGGCTGGCGTGTTCGGAATGGCCGGAGCACTCGCGTACGAGGTGCCGGTGATTCGGAATGTGCTCGGCGCGTACGGCGGCATCAAGGCGGCGGAGGCGTTGCAGAAAATGCGCGGGAAGCGCGCAGGTATTTTTGGGCGCATCGCGGGAGCGGCTATGGGAGCGTTCGTACCGGAGGTGACGCGCGGTGTGATGAGCGGAGCAGTGGGGCGTGGTGCCGGTGGAGTGGAGCGAGGTATTGGTACGGTGTTCGGTGATGAGGGCGCGCCTGTGGCATCGGAACCATCGCTCCCTAAGTCCGGCCCGGGCCATGCGGTCGGGTACGCGGGCGGTGCGGAGAGCGCGGAATCGCCGAGTGGAGCAACAGAGCCACCGTCGGAAGTGCTCGCGCCGGCAACGATGGAACCCGTGGCGGCACCGTCTGCACCGGAGGAGTCGGTGCCAGCACCAGAAATTGCTCCATCGCCACCGCAACCCTGGGAGCAACTCGGCACGACGCAGGAGCTCTACGACGCGGCGACGTTCACGGAAGGGCAGGGATTTACGCACCCGGTCTACGACCAACTCCGCAGCGATCCGTCGCGGTTTGGATTCACGGGGAACCTGGAGAACCAGCGCGTCGTGGATCGGTGGGCCATGCGCACCGCGCAGGAAATCGCCATCCGCGAGGGGTTCCTGGAGCCCGACCGCGTGACGACGACGCACGGCCTGCGTATACCGGAGGGCGGCGACGTACGGATCATCGTCCACCCCGATCAGAGCGTTTCCTACGTTGGTGGTGAGAAGGCAGACCTCATGGAGGAAGTGCACCATGTCGCGGAACGAGATGCGCGTACTCCTGCTGCTGAACTCTTGGAAAGGCGGAAGCCATTTGCGCGGAGCATGATTGCATCTGCCGAGGAACACCTACGTGCCATGGATGCGTTTCATAATGCGACGTCCGGACGCACCGAAGCCATAGGAGATATGGATGCCTTCCGGAGTGCGTTCGATGAGACAAAAAATAACCTCGACACCTTTGATGACGTGATAAAAATGTTACCACCCGAACAGCTTGTGAACCTTGAGGACAAGGCAGTGGCTTTGCGCGAGCATCTCGAGCAATATCGTCCATTCCTTGGTTCGCAAGAGGTCGCAGTTGCTGAGGCGTCGTCGGTTGCTCCATCCGCACCGCCACCCGCCGAGCTGCCTATCGCTCCATCTCCAGCCCCCGAAGCACCTGCAGATAGTATTTCTGAGCCGCCGCCAGCACGCGTG
The DNA here is from genome assembly GCA_030647005.1 of bacterium. NCBI lineage: Bacteria > bacterium. The sequence continues at coordinate 7,307 of JAUSKG010000001.1, read as the reverse complement.
GAAGCACCGATGCCCCCACCACTTGCAGCAGAAGATACCATCGTGCTTGAGGATCTCCGTACTCCTCCTCCGGAAGCTCCCGCTGCACCGACTGCTCCGCAAGCACCGGCAGTGGAAGCATCCCCGGCTCGCGTCGAAGAGCCCGCGCAGCCCACTGGCGTAGCGGCGGAAACGACATTCAGGCAAATGGATTCGCTCACCTCCGTTCAAACACAAGAAAACGCGAATGCATTTTTTGCAGCAACGGGACTCGAGAAGAAGATCGTAGTGTTGAAGGACCTTTTGGGGCCAGGAACACAGCGAAAGATTGCCAATGATCTTTCCATTCGGTTGAGCAACAATGGAAAGTTCCTCACCTGGAGCGAGAACGGACGGGAGTTCAAGCCGCTGAGTAGATTGAATCTCATGTTGTTCGAGAGGAAGTTCCGGGCGTGATGGACCCCCCCGTGTCATTGCGAGGAGTCCGCGAACGCGGATCCCTCAAAGGACTCGGGACATGCTCCGCAATCCCGGTCATGAGTGTACTCATCCGACGTGAGTAGCACGCGCATCCATCCTGTTGATGACCGGGATTGCCACGTCACGCGCGGACGCGCTCCTCGCAATGACAGGGTAATGGGTGGTGTGACAGATACGTTTCTCACAAGGATAAACATGACGGGTGCTGCGGAGTCCTTCGCATACATGCAACACCGCGTGTCGTACGACACGCGGTGTTGCATTGCGGTGCGCCTAGCCCTGCACGATCTTCGCAAACGTCTCCGGGTGCTCTGCGGCGAGCTCCGCGAGCACCTTGCGGTCGAGTGCGATGTTGCGGCGCTTGAGGTCTGCGATGAGCTTGCTGTACGTCGTTCCGCTCGTTCGCGCGGCGGCGTTGATGCGAATATTCCACAGGCCGCGCATGACGCGCTTCTTCTTCTTGCGGTCGGCGTACGCGTGCTGGCCCGCCTTGAGCGTCGCGGTTGTTGCCTGGCGCACGCTGGATTTCCGGCCCCACATGAAGCCCTTGGTCTTCTTTAGGAGCGAGCGGCGTCGTGCGGTGTGGATGGTTCCTCGTTTGACTCGTGGCATACGATAAAGAAAACAGGATCACGCGTACGGCATCTGCCTGCGGGCGGTTTTCGCGAGCGTGGGATCGAACTCCATGTCGCGCCGCTTGTTCAGGCGCGTCTTACTGGACTCACGCGCGTTGAAGTGGTCCTGGCCGGACTTCCGCTTCAGGAGCTTGTGCTTCTTGACGATGACGCGCTTCGCGGTCGCTTTGTGGGTTTTGAGCTTCGCCATAGGTTCTGTCACCTCCATTCACCACCTTACTCGTTCGCTGCGTTCTTGTCTAGCGCGTCTTTGGGCTCCTGCCCTTCCTGCACGGGGATATCCCGTTTTTTACCGCCCACCACGAGTGAATTGCGGCCACCTTGGACGGAGAGGGGCTGATCAACCGTGATCTCGTAATCGGCCTTGAGGTCCTCGACGAACTTCTGGATAACCTCGTCCGCTTGGCCGCGGAAACTCCGTTCGCGCCCGCGGAGGATGAGGTCAACGGATACCCGGTTGCCCTGATCGAAAAATTGTTTCGCTTTTCGGAGGCGTGCCTGCCGGTCGTGCTCACCGATGCGGAGCGAGAGGCGGATGCCCTTGACCTCCACGGTTTTCGCGTGCGCCTTCTGCGCTTTCCGCTGCTTCTCCTGTTCGTACTTGAACTGCTTGAAGTCGAGGAACCGGCAGACCGGCGGCTGGGCGCTCGGGTTGACCTCGACGAGATCAAAGCCGCGCTCCTTCGCGGTGGCGCACGCTTGCTCCGTCGTGAGGACACCGAGGTTCAGGCCTTCCTCGTCAATGACGCGAACTTCAGGGACGCGAATCCGATCGTTCGCCCGAAACATCTGGCGCTCGATCTGCTCCTGTCGTTTGAACCGTCGGTGGCGATGAATGCGCATAGACGCGCTGCGCGCGCAATTGCTCTTGCGCATTGCGAGCGAAACAGTGGAGGTGAGGGGAGTTGAACCCCTGTGTGGAATGCACGTTGACCGCGTCCTTCTCCAGGCACAGTCCTGTTGATGATGTCTCGCGTCCGCTCGAACAGGACGAAATGCGCACGCGATGAGCCCGCGTCATCTCGTCGCACCATTGGGGCGCATGGCACGACCAGCTCGAAGGTATAACACCCGAGGTTTGCCTATCGAGCATTGGCAATTCGGATGGGCAATACGCTTACGCGATCGCCGAAGCAAGCATTGGCATGCGGAACGCATTCGCGACCGCTTCCTTTGCTCGATGGAAAGCATTGACACTTGGCTTTCGTGCGCAGTGAGATTTACGAGGTTCTGCGCCCCCTCGGCCTGCTGGATGTGGAACGAACACCCATCGAATCCCGGCACCCCCACGAGACGCCTGAATGGCGTGGAAGCTCAGAGGACGCCGCGCCGCAAGGGCGGCGGGCTCACCACCAGTGTGGCAGGGAAGCCGCGGGACGTCAAGTGCTCCGCATCGTCGCGCGTCGCATCCGTCGGTCATCCTCCCGTTTTTTGATGGTCTCGCGTTTCTCGTACTTCCGTTTACCGCGGGCGAGGGCGATGTCCACCTTCACGAGCCCGCGCTTCTCGATCATGCGCAGGGGGATGAGCGTGAGGCGGTCTGCCTGCTGCTTGCCAGTGATGCGGCGCATATCGCGCTTCTTCAGGAGGAGTCGGCGCGAGCGGTTGGGATCGTACTCGTCGGTTCGTGAGGCCTTGGCGTATCGGCCGATGAACGCGTTCGTGAGCCACGCCTCGCCGGACCGGAGGTGCACGAAACTCCCGACGAGCTTCGCGCGTCCGGTTTTTGCCGCCTTCACCTCGTGGCCGAGGAGCTCGATACCCGCCTCGATGGTCTCGAGGATATCGTAGTCAAATCGGGCCTTGCTGTTCGTGGCGAGTACGTTCATGGTGTGGTGTCCTCCCGTTGTTGATCTATGATATCATGTGGATAGTATCGCACTATGACACCAGGAGGAAAAACAGAATTCACGGTCAGTGTGGCGACGCTCGTGAAGATCGTCGTCGTGGGGATCATCGCCGCCGCGCTCTTCTGGTTGCGCGATATCGCCGCACTCGTGCTCGTCTCCGTCTTCCTCGCGGTGCTCATCAGTCCGGTCGCGGACTTCTGCGAGCGGCATCGCCTGCCGCGCGCGCTCGGCATCGGTGTCGTCTACCTCACCTTTTTTGGGTTCGTCGGGTTCCTCTTCACACTCCTCGCGCAGCCGATCATCTACGAGGCGAAGGGGCTCGCCACGTCCTTCCCGGATGCGTGGACGCGCGTGCTCGGTGCGATGGAGTCGCTCCGCGCATTCTCGCTTGAGCACGGGCTCGCGGATAAGCTCCAGGAGTTTGCCTCCGGTCTCGAGGGGAAGGTGACGGCAGGCATCTTTGGTGCGATTGCGGGGGTGTTCGGCGGCGCGCTCTCCTTCGTGCTCGTTCTCGTGCTCACATTCTACCTCGCCACGCACGCGACGACGGTGCGTCGCACGCTCATCGGTCTGACCTCCGCGCGTTGGCAGCCGTTCCTCGTTGGTGTTGTGCCGCGCATCGAGCGCAAGATGGGGTCGTGGCTCCGTGGGCTGCTCGCGCTTGCGGTGATCATGAGCTTCTTCGTTTTCGTTGGCCTCGCCATCCTCCGCGTGGAGTACGCGCTCCTCATCGCGCTCCTCGCAGCGTTTGCCGAGATCGTCCCGTACGTCGGGCCGATTGTCGCGCTCATCGTCGCGGTGGTGCTCACGCTCCTCCAGTCACCGGCGAAAGCGCTCGTCGTACTCATCTTTTTCGTCGTGCTCCAGCAGATGGAGAATCACCTCCTCGTCCCAAAGATCATGCACCGAGCAGTCGGCGTGCATCCCGTGGTGTCGCTCATTGCAATCCTCGTGGGTGCGCGAATCGGCGGCGTTGCGGGCGCACTCCTCGCCATCCCCATTGCCGCAGGGCTCATTACTTTCTTTGAGGAGTACGGGCGGGAGAAGCGACAAACCTCGTCATAGAGGCGTTGTCCATCGTTTCTGCACTCATCTCGCATTGATCACCTCAGAGGCCGTATGGCGCAGCTGCGCGAGCAGGTTCGCGCGGATGTCGTGGATGACGTGCAGCGGGGAGCGCGGAAGGCGCGACGACGCAAGGCGTTTCTGCGATGCGGAGGGTGTTGCGGTGTGGTTTTTCTCCTTGTGCTCCTCGTTGCGGGATCGCTCGCGTATGTCGTTGCGCGTTCCGGCGTCATCTCGCTGCCCGTGCTCGGGAATCGCGTCGGTCACGAGCGAGCACCGCGTCGCGTCGTTATTCCGGAGTCGCTCGTTGTGGACGAGCGCCTCGCACGCGCGCTCCACACCGCGCAGGATGGGCATGTCACCCTTGCGTTCACGGAAGCGGAGCTCACTGCGCTCCTCCGTGAGGCACTTGCAGGCAATCGCGATCTCCCCTCGGGTCTCGCGGAGAGCATCCAGGTGACCGTCGGAGATGATGTCGAGATTTTTTCTCGCATGGAGCTCCTTGGTGGTGACGCGACGACGGTCCTCCTACGCGGGACGCCGGTACTCGCGGGGCGCGAGGTTGCCATTGCCTTTCATGAGGCCACGATCGGCGCGATGCCAATTCCGTCGCGGTTGATCGAGTGGATCATTGCGCGTGCGCTTGCGGGGAAGGAACTCCCCGTTGCGCTCGAGAGCATCGTGCTCCGTGATCAGGAGATCGCGGTGGAGGTCAACGTGGATCCCGATCGCTTGTGATATGGATACGGAGCACACCCGTTGGCCATGGTTTTCCACGAGTGGACTCCTGCTCGCGTGGCTCCTCACCATGTTCGTACCGCGTGCGCTCCCGATCGCACTCGTCATCGCCGTGTGTACTGCGGTACTCGGGACGCGGCGTTCCCGCAACCCGCACTGGCGATCCCTCTGCCGTCACGCGCTACTCGCGGCGAGCGCATTTGGCTACCCGATCTTCCTCGGCGGGCGTATGCTGCCGTGGGTGGCCATGGGCCTCTCTTTCTCACTCATCGTCCTCGCGTGGGTGCCGAGGGTTGCCGGACGCGCACGACTCGTGCTCCCCCAGGCACTCGCTGCGGCACTCGGTATCGCGCTCACCGCGTCGGCGACACAGTTTTTCTTTCCGACGACCTGGCGAACCGTCGCCTGCCTCGCGCTCATCGCCTTTGGCATCCTCCTCGTCGTGAGTACGCCGCAGCAATCCTTGGCGATGCTGCCAGCACCGTTCACGTGCGCGGCAGTCCTCGTGCTCGCGGAGACGCTCGTCCTCCTCCGTTCGCTTCCCGCGCACTGGACGATTAACGGCGCGATTCTCGCGAGTGCAATCGCGGTGATGCTCATGCCGCGACGTACCGCACGCCTCGCGTTCTCCGGGCTGCTCGTCGCGATTTTTGCTTTTGGTGTGGTACAGTAGGGAGTGTCTCCCACGATTCCTATCCTATGGCACAGCGCAAGCAGCACGAGCGGACATCAGATCCTCTGAAAGCCCTGCGACAGATCATGGCGCGACCGCTCGTTGCGCCAGTGCCGCGCGCGGGACGTGCGGGGTGGATGCTGTTCACCGGTGCGCTCGCGCTCATCGCCGGCATTGTCGGTGGGCTCGTCGGCATGGCGTTCCTCTTCCCCGTTCCCCAGACGTCCGGTGCGCAGGTGATCATCGGGCGCGTCGCAGCGCGGGAGGGTGGGAGCGACCAGTTCCCCGCACTCGCGCCGCTCGCCGCTGCGGTGGTGGACATCGTGGACATCCACGATGCGGTCGCGCTTGCGGATCGGCACGGACGCGGCGTCGTGCTCACGAGCGACGGGTGGGTGGCAACGCTCCGCACCGCGCTCCCCACGGCGCGCGGGAGTGCGCCGGGCATCGTTGCGCGGGACCGCACGCTCCACGCGGTGACGGAGGTCGCCTACGACCCCATGTCCGATCTCGCCTTCCTTCGCGTCCCAACGCTCTCGGCAACGGTCGTCCCGATTCGCGATCGCGATGGTCGCTACCCGGGGATGCCGCTCTTTGCACCGACGGAGGACGCGGGGCTCGTGCTCGTCCGTCTGCGTGCACGCTCGGTGCGTGAGCAGCCCGCCGCGCTCCAATCGTCTGATCGCTGGGGATCGCGCCTCACATTTGATGGTTCGACACCGCTCATCCGCGGGACACCGCTCGTGGATGAGGACGGCGCGGTCGTCGCGTTGGTCCTCGCGGATGACGTCGCGCTACCCGTGGATGCGATGGTGACGGCGCTCGCATCGCTCTTCCGCGACGGTGCGGTCACACGGAATGCGTTGGGCGTCATGTACCGCGATCGTTCCGCGTTCATCGTGGACGATACGGACGCGGGGCAGGGCGCGATCATCGAGGCACCGCCGCGCGGTCGTGCATTCACCGCATCGAGCCCACTCCGCGAGGTGCTCGAGGAGGGTGATCGCATTATCGCGGTGGGGGATGACCCGCTCACGGAGCGTCGGTTCCTGGAGGAGATCCTCCAGGAGTACCCGCTTGGCGCGGTGATCACGCTGTCTGTCCTCGCAGAAGGTGAAGCGGCAACGCACACGGTGACGCTCACGAAAGTGACGGGGGAGACCGTGGGGTATCCGTGAGCATCCGCTTGATTATCTTTGGTGCTCCCGCACCAGTTTACGGTCTCATCCCACTTATGTCCCACTCGATGACACTCTTCGTCCGTCGGCATCACCGGTACGTCATGCTCGTCGCGCTCGCTGGTGCGGCCGTCGCGCTCGTGCTGTCGCTCGTGCAGCCGTTCTCGTACCGCGCGACGATGCGCTTTCTCATCATTCAGGCCACGTCGCCCACGCTCGACGCGTTCACCGCGGTGAAGTCATCGGAGAAGATCGGGCGCAACCTCGGTCAAGTCATTGCGTCGTCGTCGTTCCTCGATCGCGTCCTCCAGGTCAACGGGGACATTGATGCGACCGCGTTCCCGACGGTTGAGCGCAAGCGTCGCCGCTCGTGGGATCGCGCCGTCGAGTCGTCCGTTGCGGCAGAGACGAGCATCATGGAGCTCCACGTCTACCACGAGCGCCAGGCCCAGGCCGTGGCAATCGCGGAGGGCATCGGCACCGTGCTCGTCCGCGATGCGAAGGACTACACCGGCAGTCGCGACATCACCGTGCGCGTCATTGATTCCCCGATTGTCTCGCGGTTTCCCGTGCGGCCGAACGTACTCGGGAACGTTTTCCTCGGTTTTGTGCTCGGTGCGCTCCTGGCACTCATCCAGCGGTACCTGCGGCGCGCATCGTAATCTTTGGAATCCCTACAAACTCCAACGTCGTCATTTCGACCGAGTCC